>DJWL01000009.1 GCA_002441545.1 Flavobacteriaceae bacterium UBA6231
CTGATTTAGAATTGTTTACAGTGAAAAAAAGTTTTCTAAAAAATATTTATAGTCTTTTTAAATTGTTTAATTAACCAATCTTTTTCGCAACTTTATATGCGTTAGGGATGGCAATGGCATCCTTTTGCATTGCAAAAGATATAATGGACAGCCCGACCTTGAGTAACAAGGTAACGCCCGAAAAGACTTTTTACAACTTCTTGAATTGTTAGAAATGAAAAGAATCAAATAAAAATGTAATTACATAAAGAAAAAATTATACCTATATATATATTGTATGTCTATATATATACTATTATCTTTGCAACCTGAATTTAATTTATTTTAATGATACATATAACATTGCCCGATGGAAGTGTAAAGCAGTTTGAAAAAAACGTTACACCTATGGATGTTGCTAAAAGCATTAGTGAAGGATTTGCCAGAAATGTGATTTCGGCAAATTTTAATGGTACAACTATTGAAACTGTTACACCTTTAACTACGGATGGCTCATTAGTTTTATATACATGGAATAATGATGAAGGAAAAAAAGCATTCTGGCATTCATCGGCACACGTATTGGCTCAAGCTTTAGAAGAGTTATATCCAGGTATTAAGTTAACTATAGGACCAGCTATTGAAAATGGGTTTTATTACGACGTAGATTTTGGTGAAAATTCAATTTCAGAAAAAGATTTTAAAGCCATTGAAGATAAAATGATTGAAATTGCTCGTGGAAAACATGAGTTTAAAATGCGTTCGGTTTCAAAAAAAGAAGCATTATCATTTTATAAGGACAATGAATTTAAAACAGAATTAATTGAAAATTTAGAAGACGGAACTATAACATTTTGCGACCATTCTACTTTTACCGATTTATGTCGTGGTGGTCATATACCTGACACTGGAATTATAAAAGCTGCCAAAATATTATCAGTTGCTGGTGCTTATTGGAGAGGAAACGAAAAAAATCCTCAGCTTACACGTGTTTATGCTATTTCATTTCCTAAGCAAAAAGAACTTACAGAATATTTAGAGTTATTAGAAGAAGCTAAAAAACGTGACCATAGAAAATTAGGGAAAGAACTTGAGCTATTCACGTTTTCAAAAAAAGTTGGTCAAGGTTTACCCTTATGGTTACCAAAAGGTGCCGCTTTAAGAGAACGTTTAGAAGATTTTTTAAAGAAAGCACAAAAAAAAGCTGGGTATGAAATGGTAGTAACTCCACATATTGGTCAGAAAGAACTATATGTTACTTCTGGACATTATGCAAAATATGGCGCTGATAGTTTCCAGCCAATAAAAACGCCAAAAGAAGATGAAGAGTTTTTATTAAAACCTATGAACTGTCCGCATCATTGTGAAATTTATAATAATAGCCAATGGTCATATAAAGATTTACCTAAGCGTTATGCTGAATTTGGAACCGTATACAGGTATGAACAAAGTGGAGAATTACACGGTTTAACTCGTGTACGTGGTTTTACTCAAGATGACGCCCATTTATTCTGTATGCCAGAACAACTTGATGCAGAATTTAAAAATGTTATTGATTTAGTGTTATATGTTTTTGGGGCTTTAGGTTTTGAAAAATTTACAGCACAGGTTTCTATTAGAGATCCTAAAAACCCAGACAAATATATTGGTAGCATTGAAAATTGGGAAAAAGCAGAGCAAGCCATTATTAATGCTGCAACAGACAAAGGTTTAGATTTTGTTATAGAAACAGGAGAAGCAGCTTTTTATGGTCCAAAATTAGACTTTATGGTAAAAGATGCTTTGGGAAGACGGTGGCAGCTTGGTACCATTCAGGTAGATTATAACCTTCCTGAACGATTCGATTTAACATATAAAGGCAGTGATAACGAACTACACAGACCGGTAATGATTCATAGAGCACCTTTTGGAAGTATGGAGCGTTTTGTTGCTTTGTTATTAGAACATACTGGCGGTAATTTTCCTTTATGGTTAATGCCAAAACAAGCTATTATATTGTCTATTAGTGAGAAATATGAAAAATACGCTGAAAAAGTTTTAAATTTGCTAGAAAATAACGAAATTCGCGCCCTCGTTGATAATAGAAATGAAACAATAGGTAAAAAAATTCGGGAAGCTGAAATGCAAAAATACCCTTTCATGATTATCATTGGAGAGAATGAAGAACGAGAAAATAAAATATCAGTTCGTCAGCACGGTGGAGAAGATTTAGGAATGATTTCAATTCAAACCTTTTCAGAAGTTATAAGAACAGAAATAAACAAAACGCTAAAATCGTTTTAAAAATAAGTTTAACTTAAAAAAATAAAGCCATAGCAATTAGAAGAAGAAATGAACCCAACAAAAGGGTTTCGCAAGAGGATAAACATAAAATAAACTCTAGAATTACTGCACCTAACGTTCGTTTGGTAGGTGAAAATGTAGAAATAGGTGTATATAGTACTAGAGATGCTTTAAAAATAGCAGACGAGCTTGGATTAGATCTTGTAGAGATTTCTCCAAATGCCGATCCTCCTGTATGTAAGGTTATGGATTATAAAAAGTTTCTTTACGAACAAAAGAAGCGTGATAAAGTAATTAAAGCCAAAGCTACTAAAGTCATTATTAAAGAAATTCGTTTTGGACCTCAAACAGATGACCATGATTACGAATTTAAAAAGAAACATGCCGAGAAGTTCTTAAAAGAAGGTGCAAAGTTAAAAGCCTTCGTATTTTTTAAAGGACGATCCATCATATTTAAAGAGCAAGGTCAAATATTATTATTAAAACTTGCTCAAGATTTAGAAGAGTTTGGAAAGGTTGAACAGATGCCTAAATTAGAAGGTAAACGTATGACCATGTTTTTAGCTCCAAAAAAATAAAAAGCCCTGAATAATTCAGGATTAAAGATAATTAAGCGAAATAATTAAAACTAGGAGAAAAGATGCCTAAAATGAAAACAAAATCTAGTGCCAAAAAACGCTTTAAGTTAACTGGTACTGGTAAGATTAAAAGAAAGCACGCCTTTAAAAGTCACATCTTAACAAAGAAGTCTAAAAAGCGTAAGCTAGCGTTAACACATAGTACTTTGGTTGACCAAAGTGATGTTAACAGCATTAAAGAACAATTACGTTTAAAGTAATAAGTTCTGGTTAAAACAAATTAATAACCCTGGAGTTAGGCTCAGTGAAAGAGGTTTTTTAAAACCCGCCTACTACAAAAAAAATTAAAAAATTATGCCAAGATCAGTAAATTCTGTTGCAAAAAGAGCCAGAAGAAAAAAGGTTCTTAAACAAGCAAAAGGCTTTTTCGGACGTCGTAAAAACGTTTGGACAGTAGCAAAAAATGCGGTTGATAAAGCGATGTTATATTCGTATAGAGACCGTAGAAACAAAAAGAGAACATTCCGTGCTTTATGGATTGCGCGTATTAACGCTGGAGCTAGACAATACGGATTGTCATATTCTCAATTTATGGGAAAATTAAAAGCTAATGATATTGAATTAAACCGTAAGGTTTTAGCAGATTTAGCTATGAATAACCCTGAGGCTTTTAAAGCCGTAATAGAGAAAGTAAAATAAGGCGTTTCGCCTATTGTAAAACATATTATTCGCTTAATAAAAATCCGGTTCGAAAGAATCGGATTTTTTTGTTACAAATAATTCATACAAAACATCTGTTTCAATGAGAACTATTACATTTGCACCTTAAAAATATTTATATGGACTTATCCCAAATTAAATTAGTCATCACCGATATGGATGGCACTCTACTCAATTCAAATCATGAAGTAAGTAGCTTGTTTTTTCAATTATTTAAACAAATTAAAAAACACAATATTCTGTTTGTAGCTGCAAGTGGAAGACCATATTATAGTATCGCAGATAAGTTAAATACTATTAAAGAAGATATTATTATTGTAGCTGAAAATGGCGGAATAGTGGCAAAAAAAGAAACGATCCTATTAAAAATACCAATCAATAAGAATAATCTTTATAGAATTGAAAAATTAATTCTTAATAACACGCATATACATCCAATTTATTGTACAAAATCAAAAGCTTATTTTAAAAGTGCTTCAAATGGATATATAAAATTACTGTCTGAATATTATCCGAATTTTAACGTGATTAATTCCATAGAAGAAATTAAGGAAGACATTATTAAAATAGCTATATATCATCATGAAGATTCTGAAAAATATATTTTTCCTCTTTTTAATGAATTGGCTTCAGAATATAAAATTATAGTTTCCGGAAAACATTGGGTAGATATTTCAGATGATTCTGCAAACAAAGGAAATGCTTTAAAACTTTTGCAAAACCATTATAACATTACCAAAGATGAAACCATTGCTTTTGGAGATTATAATAATGATATTGAAATGTTAAAACTTGCTTCTTATAGTTTTGCTATGGAAAATGCAGTACAACATGTAAAGGACATTGCTAGGTATAAAACTAAGAGTAATGACAATAATGGTGTAGAATACATTTTAGAAAAAATTATACAAGCAAAAGAAACATTAACATTAAAAAATTAAATTTTTAATCTGTGAACGCAACCATTGACATGATTTCGTATCTAATTATAAAAACTAATATGACTATGAAATTTTTAACCGCTGCCATTTTTATTTTTTTATTAACTAGTTGCTCAATAAGTAGTGATAATAATGTTCCTCAGTTTGTTAGGGCTGAATGGCATTTAAAAAATGTAAGTGGAGGAATTGATGGTGTTAATAATAATTTTGATTTGAACACCATAATTTGGGCGTTCAATGAATCATTAGGGACACTTAATATTACAAATAACAATACAGATACAACAAAAGAAGATGGATTTGATACTGGTAACTATACATTTTCACTTATAAATAATAGTAATAATTCTTTTATTGTTATAAACCAAAATGAACTTGGAAGCTTAACCATTTTAAATAATCAATTGATTATTAATCAAAACGAAAAAAGTACTGGAGCTGGTGCTGATGGATATATTTATACTTTTAAACTTGTAGAAATTACTGAATAGTATTTATTTAGGTTTTCTGTTTCTTTTTTCTTGCTGCAGGAAACAATACATTATTTAATATAAGTCTATAGCCCGGAGATGTAGGGTGCAATTCTAATTCAGTTTTAGAATCGCCTACTCTATGCTGATAATCTTCAGGATCATGACCTCCATAAAAAGTAAAAAATCCTTTGCCTTTAATTCCATGTATATATTTAGCCTCACCATTGGTTTTATTTTCACCCATAATCAAAACATTGGGTTTTATTTCATCACTGTTAAAAGCTGTAGTTTGTCCCATAAAACCTTTTACTAATGCTGTATGGTTTTGACATAACATGGTTGGAATAGGATCCCATTTTGCTGAAAATTCCATCAGAGAAAAATAATCAACGGTTCTTGAAATCATCCGTTGTTGGGTCATATCAATTGATGAAAACTCATAGACACTTGGATTTTTTTCTAATTTAAAATTTGTAAATGAGAAGGTTTTGTTATAATCTATTTTACTTTGATAATTGGCTTCACTCCCATCGCCATCAAACATGGGCTCACAAATATCAACTCCTTCAGCTGATAAAGCAATGTCAAAACTATCTGCAGCACTACACATAGCAAACATAAATCCTCCTCCAATAACATAATCTCTAATTTTTAATGCTACATCAAGTTTTTCTTGAGACACCTTACTATAACCTAATTTTTCAGCTAAAGCTTCCGCATCTTTTTTTTCTTGAATATACCAAGCTGCTGCTTTATAAGCTCCATAAAATTTTCCATATTGCCCTGTAAAGTCTTCGTGATGCAAGTGTAACCAGTCAAAAGCTAACAACCCATCTTTTAAAACTTCTTCATCATAAACCGTTTCATAAGGAATTTCTGCATAGGTTAAAACCATGGTAACTGCATCATCCCAAGGTTGTTTTCCATGAGGCGTATAAACTGCTATTTTAGGAGCCTTTTCTAAAACAACGGCTTCCATATTTTGACTTGGGCTATTAATTTCTTCTAAAATGCTTTCTGTTTTCGAATCTGAAATAATCTCAAATGAAACCCCTCTAATTTGACATTCACGTTCAACACCTTCAACATCTGGCAATAAAAAAGAACCCCCTCTATAATTTAAAAGCCATTTAACTTTAAGCTGTTTTTCCAATGCCCAATACGTAATACCATAAGCTTTTAAATGATTTCTTTGCCCTTCGGCATCCATAGGAATAAGAATATAAGAAGCAAAGGAATTAATCGAAAAAAATAATAGTAATATAAAAACAATGGTCTTTCTCATAAACTGAAAGATACTTAAAAATTAATGTTGAGCGAAATGGTTTAAGGAAATATTAAGTATTAAAAAGGAACATCATTATCCTCATCATCATTAAATGAACTACCAAATGCTTCATTTGGACTAGCTTTAAAGTTATCTGATTTAAATGTATCATCATTTGCAGCAGCATTCATTTTACTATGAAATTCAAAAGGTGAATCAAAATCATCTAAGTTTTCAAACCTACCTAAATGACCAACAAATTTTAAACGAATGTTATCAAGTCCACCATTTCTGTGTTTTGCAACAATAAATTCTGCTTGTCCTTCGGTTGGAGAACGCTCATCATCATCCCATTCTTCAATTTTATAATACTCTGGTCGGTAAATAAACGATACAATATCGGCATCTTGCTCAATTGCTCCAGATTCACGAAGGTCACTTAATAAAGGTCGTTTACTTCCACCACGAGTTTCAACAGCTCTTGATAGCTGCGATAAGGCGATTACTGGCACACTTAACTCTTTTGCCAATGCTTTAAGGTTTCTAGAAATGGTTGAGATTTCTTGCTCTCTGTTTCCACCTTTTTGACTTCCACCTGCAGTCATTAACTGTAAATAATCAATAATAATTAATTTAATACCGTGTTGTGAAGATAAACGACGCGCTTTGGCTCTTAAATCAAATATTGAAAGAGAAGGTGTGTCATCAATAAATAATGGTGCTTTTTCAAGTCCTTTAACTTTAACATTTAATTGTTCCCATTCATGTTTTTCAAGACGACCTGTACGTAATTTTTCAGACGATAGCCCTGTTTCACTAGAAATTAAACGAGTTATTAATTGAACTGATGCCATCTCTAAAGAAAAGAAAGCCACAGGAATATTATGATTTACAGCAATATTTCGTGCCATAGAAAGCGTTAAAGCTGTTTTTCCCATACCTGGTCTTGCAGCCACAATAATTAAATCACTTTCCTGCCAACCAGATGTTAATTTATCAAGTTTGTCAAAACCTGACGGAATACCACTCAATCCTTCTTTATTAGAAATTTCTTCAATTTTCTTTTTTGCTTGAATAACTAAACTTTGTGCCGTTTCACTAGATTTCTTAATGTTTCCTTGTGTTACTTCATAAAGTTTTGCTTCTGCCTCATCTAATAAATCAAAAACATCTTTAGTTTCATCATATGAATTTTCAATAATTTCACTAGATATTTTAATTAAACTACGCTGAATATATTTCTGTAAAATAATACGCGCATGGAACTCAATATGTGCTGAAGAGGATACTTTTTGTGTTAAAGAAATGAGGTAAAAATCGCCTCCAGCTAATTCTAATTTTGAGTTTTTCTTTAACTGTGTTGAAACAGTTAATAAGTCAACTGGTTCACTACTTTCAAAGAGCTGAAAAATAGCTTCAAAAATATGTTGATGGGCTTCTTTATAGAACGCTTCTGGACTTAAAATGTCAATAACTTCATCAACACCTTTTTTGTCAATCATCATTGCACCGAGAACAACTTCTTCTAAATCAAGTGCTTGAGGCGGTATTTTTCCTTTCTCAAGACTTATTAATGTGCTTCTATCTACTTTATATCCTTTTATTTGATTAGGTTGCTCCATAACTGCTAAAGTAATTAAAATGATGATAGTTTTAAAGTGAAAACGATGTGTGATTATGAACTGTTCGTTAACATTCTAACTGTTAATAACTTAAAAAAATTGTCAATAACCATAAAAAAAATCTGAAGTTATAAGCTTCAGATTTTACTTTGTTATGATTTTAAAAGAGTTAGCCTTTAAATACTCCCATATTTAAATATTTCTCCATTCTTTTTTCAACTAATTCTTTTGGTGATAAGTTTTTAAGTGACTCATAAGACTTAGAAATTGCATTACTTACTATCTCAAAAGTTTGTTCTCTGTCTCTGTGTGCTCCACCAAGAGGTTCTTTGACAATTTCGTCAACCATCTTAAGTTTTTTCATGTCATTTGCAGTTAGTTTCAGGGCTTCTGCTGCTTGTTCCTTATATTCCCAACTACGCCAAAGAATTGATGAGCAAGACTCTGGAGAAATAACGCTATACCAAGTGTTTTCTAGCATTAATACAATATCTCCAACTCCAATTCCTAATGCACCACCAGAAGCACCTTCACCAATAATTACGGTAATAATTGGCACTTTTAAACGAGTCATTTCAAGGATATTTCTAGCAATCGCTTCTCCTTGACCACGCTCTTCAGCTTCTAATCCTGGATAAGCTCCAGGTGTATCTAATATGGTCACTACAGGTATACCAAACTTTTCAGCAGATTTCATCAGCCTAAGTGCTTTTCTGTATCCTTCTGGATTAGCCATACCAAAATTTCGGTATTGTCTTGTTTTGGTATTGTAACCTTTTTGTTGGCCAATAAACATATAACTTTGATCACCAATTTTACCTAATCCACCAATCATGGCTTTATCATCTTTAAAGCCTCTGTCTCCATGAAGTTCTAAAAATGTTTCACCACAAATGGCTCTTATATAATCTAATGTATAAGGACGATTTGGGTGTCGAGACATTTGTACTCTTTGCCAAGGTGTTAAATTCTTGTAAGTATCCGTTTTTGCCTGAATTAATTTTTTCTCAATTTGTGAGCAAGTTTGAGTAACATCAACTTCACTTTCTTGTCCAATTATTCTACATTTTTGTAACTGGTCTTCAAGCTCTTTTATGGGTAGTTCAAATTCTAAATATTCCATAAGAATTTCTAGTTATATTTTTGTTAGCATACAAATATAAAAACTTTAATCATGATAAACCTCTAAGAACGCTTCCTTTTTAATAGTCTTTTATTTTTCAATAATCCGTTTAGCATAACTGTAGTAATAATAATAAATGCTCCATAATAAAAATTGTTACTCATTTTTTCTTTTTCAGGAAACAGAATTATAGCTAATATAATACCATAAACTGGCTCTAAATTATAACTTAAAACAACTGTATAAGGACTGATCACTTTCATAACATGAACAGCTGCAATAAAAGCATATGCAGAACATACCGAAGCTAAGATAAATAAGTACCAAAAATCTGAAATACTTAATTTAAAAAACTCAAAAGAAAAACCTCCACGAAATAAAATTATAAAAAGTGAAATAAATGCAACTCCGCTTATAAATTCGTAAAATGAGATGACCGTAGCTGAATGCCTTTGTAAAAATTTACCATTAAGAACAGCAAAAAGTGAAGAAAAAAAAGCTGAAGAAATACCCAAAATAATGCCTTTTATATAATGAATTTCACTTTGGGTAATTAAAAATATTCCTATTACTACTAATATGCCAAAAATAATTTCATACCAAATTACTTTACGTTTAAATACAATAGGCTCTATAATAGAAGCAAAAAAAGCACCTGTTGAAAACATGGCTAGGGCAATGGAAACATTTGCAACCTCAATGGCTCCAAAAAATGTAATCCAATGTATAGCTATTATAACACCGGCAATAAAAAGTTTAATAATAGATTTTGGTGAAATACGTATATCAACTTTAGCAACTTTTATATAAATAAAAATAAAAATAGAAGCCATAAACATTCTAAACCAAACTAACGGAATAGCAGAAATAGAAATCAGTTCCCCTAAAATAGCAGTAAACCCTGCTATAAAAACTAAAAAATGAAGATGTAGATAGTTTTTAAGTTTAGCGTTTTGCATTTTGTAACAAGTATATTGCTAAAATACCAAAAATGACATTTGGAAACCACACTGCAATAATTGGTGGGAAATTGGATTGCTCTGCCATAACTCCAAAAATCTTATCGAAAAACACAAAAATCATTGCAATACAAATTCCTACTGCTAGATTTACTCCCATTCCTCCTCTTCTTTTAATGGAAGAAACTGCCACAGCAATAATTGTTAATATAAATACTGAAACCGGTAAACTCCACTTTCTGTATAAAACCAATTGGTATCGACCAATGTTTGAAGACCCTCTCATTTCTTCCTTTTCAATGAATTTTGACAATTCATTATAAGGCAAAATTTCTGCGATATAAATTACAGGTGTTAAATCTTCAACATCAAAAGCAAAAAGTGTGTCCTTTCTCTTTTCGAATTCTAACTCATCGTTAATTGGCCCAACAGTTCTTTTTACATAATCTACCAATCTATAAATGGTGTCTTCTTCTATATACTTTATGCTTTTGGCACTTATTTTATATGTCAATTTGTTATTTTCAATATGTTCTAATGTAAAATTAACTCCTTGTTTCTGGTTTAAATCGAAACTACTTACATAAATAAATTCTTTATCATTAATCTGTCTGAATACATTTCTGTCTTGTGTTGCTTTTCTGTCAGGATGCAAATACTTATAGTCAAATTCATTAAACCCTTTACTTGCAATTGGTGCAAGATACATCCCTAAAAATAATGCTAAACCTCCAATAATAGCAGCACCAATCATATAAGGTCTCAAAAATCTTGAAAATGAAACTCCTGAACTTAAAAAAGCAATAACTTCTGTATTATTGGCTAACTTTGAAGTAAACCATATTACAGATAAGAATAAGAATAATGGGAATAATAAATGAGCAAAGTAAACTGTAAAGTCTAAATAATAGATAACTATTTCTTTAAATGGCACTTCATTTTCAAGAAGCTTTCCAATTTTTTCAGCAAGATTTACTGTAATTCCAATAGGAATAAACAGCAATAACATCATGAAAAATGTAAACAGATAGCGTTTTAATATGTACCAATCTAAAATTTTCAAATCTATAAACGATTATTCATTTGGTTAACCATTGTATTTTTCCACGTATTGAAATCTCCTGCTAATATATGTTTTCTTGCTTCGCGAACCAACCATAAATAGAAACCTAAATTATGAATTGTTGCAATTTGCATTCCTAATAATTCGTTTACAGAAAACAGATGACGTAAATATGCCTTTGTATATTCTGTATCGACAAAAGTTATACCCATTTCATCAACAGGAGAAAAATCATCTTTCCACTTCTGATTTTTTATATTCAAGGTTCCATGTACTGTAAATAACATGCCGTTTCTAGCATTTCTTGTTGGCATCACACAATCAAACATATCAATACCTAACGCAATATTTTCTAAAATATTAATTGGTGTACCAACACCCATTAAATATCTCGGTTTATCCTCTGGCAAAATATTACATACAACATCTGTCATAGCATACATTTCTTCTGCTGGCTCACCAACCGATAAGCCTCCAATAGCATTTCCTAAAGCTCCTGCATTTGCTATATATTCTGCAGACTGCATGCGCAAATCTTTATATGTACTTCCTTGAACTATTGGGAAAAATGCTTGATTATGATTATACTTTAAAGGAGTTTTTTCTAAATGACTGATGCATCTATCTAACCATCTATGTGTCATATGCATAGATCTTTTAGCATAGTTATAATCGCAAGGATATGGTGTGCATTCATCAAAAGCCATAATAATATCGGCACCAATGCTTCGCTGAATTTCCATCACATTCTCTGGAGTAAACGTGTGATAACTACCATCAATATGTGATTTAAACTTAACACCTTCTTCTTTTATCTTTCTATTAGCAGATAGTGAATATACTTGATACCCACCAGAATCGGTTAAAATATTTCTGTCCCAATTCATGAATTTATGAAGTCCGCCAGCCTTTTCTAAAATATCTGTTTGAGGTCTTAAGTATAAATGATATGTGTTACCTAGAATAATATCTGGATTAATATCATTTTTTAGCTCACGTTGATGAACCCCTTTAACAGATGCAACTGTACCAACAGGCATAAAAATAGGTGTTTCAATGACACCATGACCTGTTGTTATTTTTCCAGCTCTTGCTTTACTTTGACTGTCTTTTCCCTTTAATTCAAATTTCATATTCATAAAATCATCAAGCGGCAAAGATAATTAACTAAAAATTATATCGATTGCTATTGGCAAAAAATAAAATTACCACAAAAATTAAATTATAAACAATAATTTTTAAAGTATAATTTGCTATAAAAAGAAAATAATATTTGTTTGGCAACGTTTTTGATTTATACACTTCAAATCTTAAAAACGACTATTATGAGAAATTTAAAAAATGGATTCAGTGCGAATAAAAAAATATTTTTTCTCGCATTATTTTTTGTAACTATTTCTGCTACAACCTTTGCACAGTCAGCTAGCGGTTTTGGTATTAAAGCTGGTTTAAATTATAATGCTAACGGAGATTATTTTGAGTCTATTGGTTCAAATGCTAAACATCCTGACAGAAATGTTGGTTATCATTTTGGGCTTTTTGGAAAAATTGGTGATCAAATATATTTTAAACCTGAACTCGTCTACACAAGAACAAAAAGTGATTATGATTCTGATAGCTTTAATATGCAGAAACTTGATGCTCCATTATTGGTTGGCATTAAAGTATTAGGACCAGTTAGTGTTTTTGCTGGACCATCATTTCAGTATATATTAGACACAGAATTTGATGGAATTTCTATAAATGATGTTAAAAACGATTTTACTGTTGGTCTTAATTTTGGTATAGGTTTAAACCTTAAAAAAATTGGAATCGATTTACGATATGAAAGAGGCTTTAGTGAAAACGAAGCTACCTTTGTTGG
>DJWL01000099.1 GCA_002441545.1 Flavobacteriaceae bacterium UBA6231
AATTTCATCCTGAAGTTTATCACTCGACAGATGGCAAAAAATTATTAGAAAACTTTTTAGTTCATATAGCTGGTGTAAATCAAGATTGGACACCAGATTCTTTTGTTGAAGAAACTGTTGAGTCACTTCAAAAACAAATTGGTAATGATAAAGTTGTTTTAGGACTTTCTGGTGGTGTTGATTCTTCAGTAGCCGCTGTATTACTTCATAAAGCTATTGGGAAGAATTTGTATTGCATCTTTGTTAATAACGGATTGCTTCGTAAAAACGAATTTGAAAGTGTATTAAAGCAATATGAAGGCATGGGACTTAATGTTAAAGGCGTTGATGCTTCCAAACGTTTTTTAGATGCTTTAGCAGGAATTGATGATCCTGAGAGAAAACGTAAAGCTATTGGCAATGCTTTTATTGAAGTTTTTGATGATGAAGCGCATCAAATTGAAAATGTAACATGGTTAGCTCAAGGAACCATATATCCTGATGTTATAGAGAGTGTGTCTGCTACGGGTGGACCATCTGCAACTATAAAAAGCCATCATAATGTTGGAGGTTTGCCAGATTTTATGAAACTTAAAATTGTAGAGCCACTTAAAGCATTGTTTAAAGACGAGGTTCGTCGTGTTGGTGCTACTTTAGGAATAGATACTTTATTGTTAGGGCGTCATCCATTTCCTGGACCAGGATTAGCCATTCGTATTTTAGGTGATATTACGGCAGAAAAAGTTCGTATTCTTCAGGAAGTAGATGCTATTTTTATTAATGGACTTCGTGAATGGGGCTTATATGATAAAGTTTGGCAAGCTGGTGCAATCTTATTACCCGTTAACAGCGTAGGTGTTATGGGCGATGAGCGTACTTATGAAAAATGTGTTGCGCTTAGAGCTGTTGAAAGTACCGATGGTATGACTGCAGATTGGGTAAACTTGCCTTATGAGTTTTTACAAAAAACTTCAAACGACATAATAAATAAAGTAAAAGGCGTTAATAGGGTAGTTTATGATATTAGTTCAAAACCGCCAGCAACTATTGAATGGGAATAGTGGTTTTTAAACTCATTTGGCGCCTTAATTAACGAAAGTTCAAAATAAGTAAAATTGTATTTAGGTTTGGGCGTTCCAATATTTATAAACTATATTTATTATTTTTAAAGTATCTCACTTAAATAAAATTTGCGTATATATTAAGTGAGTTCAAAAAAATATTGTCAGGCTGTTCACTATATCTTTTCTTTTTGGCATGTTATGTGCATAAAAAGAAAAGGATGTCGTTTCCATCCTTAACGCAATTTAAAAATTAGCATACATGATTAAATTCTTTTCTATTGTTTGTTTGTCCTTTTTTATAAGTATTAATACAGCTAAAGCTCAAAACTACAAGACACATAAAGTTAAACAAGGAGAGACTATTGAAAGTATTTCTAAGCAATATTACGTAACACCTTTTGATATTTACTCATTAAATCCAGATGCAAAAAAGGGTTTAAAACCAAATGCACTTTTAATCATTCCAAAACCAAAAGTAGATGCTACGCCTAAAGTTACTGTCACTAAAGAACTGAAGGGTTTTAAAACGCATAGAACAGGTAAAAAGGAAACCTTATACAGTTTAGCAAAAGAGTATAATGTTTCAGAAGATGATATTAAAAAATACAACACCTTTTTATATTCAAATTCTTTGCGAAAAGGTGATAAATTAGAAATCCCTATTTTTAAAATTACTGAAGTTACACAAACTAAAGAGTTAACAAAACCTTATACAGTTTTACCTAAAGAAGGAAAATGGCGCATTGCTTATAAATTTGGTATTACACTTGCCGAATTGGAAGCGCTTAACCCAAATATGGGTGATGTATTGCAAGAAGGAGAAGTTATTAATGTGCCAAATATTACCAAAACAGATGAAAAGATAGTTGATGAGCAATACAGTTACTATAAGGTGTTGCCTAAAGAAGGATTTTATAGATTAAAACTAAAACTGGGATTAGAACAAGACCAACTTGAAGCGTTAAATCCGGGATTAAAAGAAAGCGGATTAAAAGATGGGATGATTTTAAAAGTGCCTTACAATCATAAAACCGAATCTTTTGAATCTGATGAAGTAGCAAATAATCTAATTGATAAAATAAGGGATTATAAAACAAAGCATATTGCAGTCATGTTGCCATTTCGTTTAGATCGAGTTGATTTCGATTCTATTTCAGGAACTAAAAAAAGTATTTCAATCGACCCATATCTTAATGCATCTTTAGATTTTCATTCAGGAATATTAATGGCTATTGACTCATTAAAAAGTTTAGGAGTTTCACTTAAAGTTGATGTTTACGATACGAAATACCAAGTAGGTGAAGTGTCTAAAATTATTGAAATGAACGATTTTGAAAATTTAGATGCGGTTATTGGCCCATTAACACCAAATAACTTTGAAAGAGCAGCATCTGAATTAAAAAAATATAATGTACCTGTGGTGTCGCCAATAGGCGAAAATCTAAATCTATATGATAACGTTTTCCAAACTAGACCATCTGCAGAACTGTTAAAAAGCAAAACAATTAATTATGTAAAATCGCTTTCTGGTCCAAAAAGCATTGTAATTATTTCTGATACTAAAAATGTGTCAGTTGCTGCCGAGTTAAAACAAGAATTTACTTTTGCAACCCAAGTGCGATCCAGAAAAAATAAAGAAGGTAAAGACGCCAATTATGTATTGGTTGATGATATTGCCAGTGTTTTAAAATCTGGCCTTAACATAGTCTTCCTTGAAACGCAAAATGAAGGGTTGGCATCCAATGTAACAAGTATATTAAACTCGTTAATTAACGCTGGAAATGCTGAAGAAAACATTGCAAAAAAGGAAATTATATTGGTAACCACAAATGTTAATTCAGCTTTTGAAAGCGATGAAATATCTAATGAGCACTTGTCAAATTTGAGTTTTACTTTTGCTACCATGTCGAAAACAAAAAATATAGAAGACAATAATTATTTCATTAAGAAATATGAAGAAGCTTATCATGTTACGCCAAATAAGAGAGCGATTAGAGGTTTTGATGTAACTATGGATGTAGTTTTACGTTTAGTGACTTCTGATGATTTGTATAAGTCAGTAACCGAAACTCCTTTAACAGAATATGTTGAAAACAAGTTTGAATACAAAAAGAAACTTTTTGGAGGTTATTATAACGATTCGGCTTATTTAGTGAAATACCAAGATTTAAGAATTGTTGAAGTTCAGCAATAAGCTAAATTGAAATTCGTTTTTTAATTCAAACTTATTTTTTGTCATTTGTCAAGAATAATCATCTTATTATGTTGCTTCATTAGTGTTCAAAAAGATGAACCAGTAATCACTTGGAGAGAATCTTATAAGTTAACATGGAATGATTTTAAAGGTGAAGCAAATCAAAATGAAAAGGCAGTAGCAATAACAGTGTCAGGCATTAGTTTTGAATACTATATCAAACAAAATATTTTTAGAGCAGGTAGTTTTGAAACAAAAGTAGCTGCCTGTTTTTTTCCAGAAAAGTCATGGTTTAAACCAGAATTGGTTAATGATTATATTTTATCTCACGAACAATTGCATTATGATATTACAGAGCTTTATGTTCGTAAATTTAGAAAGCAATTAAATCAGTTAAAAGTTTCAAAAACGATAAAAAATGATTTGGAATTACTGCAAAAATTAATGAATGAGCAATTAGCAGTTAAACAAAATGAATATGATGCAGAAACCAATAATTCAATAAACAAAGAAGCTCAATTGCTTTGGGAGCAAAAAATTAATATAGAACTTAAAACATTAGTTTCATATAAATCAGAATAGCTGTGTTATTGCAACCCGATAAAAATTTCTTAATAACCTTAGCACATACCAAAATGCCGTTTGGTAAATATAAAGACCGCTACTTGATAGATTTGCCCGAATACTATGTGGTTTGGTACCATAACCAAGGGTTTCCAAAAGGTAAATTAGGCGATATGCTGCAAACTGTTTACGAACTTAAATTAAACGGTTTGGAAGAACTGATTAGAAACATTAAAAAGCAATATCCTAAATAGGTATTTTATGATTGTTTAGCAATGATGATTTGAAATTGTTTTGATAGTTTAAAATCAGAATCTAAACGAAATCAGTTAAAATTTTGTATAAAATCTAATCAAATAATTAATTTTATTAATAAATATGAGTTGTTTATAAATACCTTTTAAATAACTAAAACAATGCTTTAATAACTGTTTTAATTTTGTAAATTTGCCTGCGTTTATAAGCGCAACATGACAAAAACAACCAAATACATATTTGTAACCGGAGGCGTTACCTCATCTTTAGGAAAAGGAATTATAGCAGCTTCGCTTGCTAAATTACTTCAAGCACAAGGTTATAGAGTTACTATCCAGAAATTAGATCCGTATATTAACGTAGATCCAGGAACCTTAAATCCATATGAACATGGAGAATGCTATGTTACTGAAGATGGAGCAGAAACTGATTTAGATTTAGGACACTATGAACGTTTTTTAAACGTGCCTACAAGTCAGGCCAATAATGTTACTACAGGACGCATTTATCAAAGTGTGATTGAAAAAGAACGTCGTGGTGAGTTTTTAGGAAAAACGGTTCAAGTAATTCCTCATATTACCGATGAAATAAAAAGACGTATTCAAATTCTTGGAAATTCTGGTGATTATGATATTGTGATTACTGAAATTGGAGGAACTGTAGGTGATATAGAATCGTTGCCATATATTGAAGCAGTAAGACAATTAAAATGGGATTTAGGTGAAAATAATGCTATTGTAATTCATTTAACCTTAGTACCATACTTAGCTGCTGCTGGTGAATTAAAAACAAAGCCAACCCAACACAGTGTAAAAACATTGATGGAAAGTGGAGTACAAGCTGATGTTTTGGTTTGTAGAACGGAATATGATTTGCCGTATGATTTACGTAGAAAATTAGCATTATTCTGTAATGTTAGAGAAGAAGCAGTAATTCAATCTATAGATGCATCAACCATTTATGATGTGCCAAATTTGATGTTGCAACAAGGGTTAGATAAAGTGGTTTTAAAAAAATTGGCTTTAAAAAGCTCGACACCAGAGATTACCCATTGGAACACGTTTTTAAGCCGACTTAAAAACCCAAAAACCGAAGTGACCATTGGTTTAATTGGAAAGTATGTTGAGTTGCAGGATTCCTATAAATCCATTTTAGAGTCTTTTATTCATGCAGGTGCCGAAAATGAAGTAAAAGTTAATATAGAATCTATTCATTCTGAATATTTGAATGAGGATAATATCAAATTAATGCTATCACATTTAGACGGTATTGTAGTAGCGCCAGGATTTGGTGAGCGTGGTATTGAAGGAAAAATTGTGGCAGTTAAATATGTGCGTGAAAATAATATGCCATTTTTTGGAATATGTTTAGGTATGCAAATGGCTGTGATTGAATTTGCACGTAACGTTTTAAATTTACCAGATGCAGATTCAACAGAGATGAATCCTAAAACAAAAAATCCAGTAATTGATCTTATGGAAGAACAAAAAACAATTACTGATAAAGGTGGAACCATGCGTTTGGGTGCTTGGAAATGCGATTTAAAAATGGGAAGTGCTGCTCGTGAAATTTATAAAGCAGAAAGCATTAAAGAACGACATAGACACCGTTATGAATTTAATGGTAATTATAGAAAAGAAATAGAAGATGCTGGTATGATTGCAACTGGTTTAAATCCAGATACCAATTTAGTAGAAATTATAGAAATACCTACACATCCGTTTTTTATAGGTGTTCAATATCACCCAGAATATAAAAGTACAGTTGCAAATCCTCATCCGCTTTTTGTAGCGTTTGTAAAAGCAGCCTTAAAATTTAAAAACAGTAAAAAAGGTGCCAGTGTGTCACAAAACTAAAATTGGTTAGTTTTTTGATTAATACCTAAGTCCTCAATTTAAAAGAGGAGAAATTTATAGCAAATGGAAGAAAAAAAATTAGATATTAATTCGATAATTGGATTTGCCCTTATTTTCGGAATATTAATGTACATGCTTTGGCAAAATAAACCAACTCCAGAGCAGATAGCAGAACAAGAAAAAGCTAAACAAGAACAGCTTGCTGCTGAAGAAAAAGCTAAAGTACAGAATGATGCAGTTGTAACTACTGCAGAAGATTTTTCGGTTGAAACAGCTACAGATTCCACAAAGTTAAAAACATTAAAATCAAAACTTGGAGCCTTTGCTTATTCATCAACATTGCCATCAGCAACAGAAACAGAAACATTTGTTGAAAACGATGTTTTAGCATTAAAGTTCAGTAATAAAGGTGGTTATCTTTCTGAAATCAAATTAAAGAACTTTGTAAATTTTGATTCCATTCCTGTTTACTTAATAAAAGATAATAATTCAGCTTTTAACATCAATTTTGGTACTACAGACAGTCGTATATTAAACACTCAAGATTTATATTTCCAACCTACTATTACAAAAAATGGAGAGAATACGGTTGTTTCTATGAAACTTAAAGTCTCAGAAAGTAAGTTTTTAGAGTACAGATATGAGATTAAGAAAGATGATTACATGATGGGTTTTACCATCAAATCTCAAGGACTTGATGATGTTATAAACAGCTCACAGGCAATAAATTTAGATTGGAAGATTAAAACCTATCGCCATGCCAAAAGTGTTTCCTATGAAAACCGATATACAGAGTTAATTTATGAGTATGAAGATGGTAAAGATAATTATCTTGGACAAAGTGAACTTTCTGAAGATACTGTTGATGATGTGACTTATGTAGCGTTTAAACAACATTTTTTCACCTCTATTTTATTAGCTGATTCTCCGTTTAAAACAGCAGATTTAAAGTCTGAAAATTTAATTAAAGATGAAGAAATTGATACGGTTTTTACTAAATCTTTTGAGGCTAAATTACCTTTAGAATTCGCATCTGGCGAGATTAATAAGAGTATGGATTGGTATTTTGGGCCAACAGACTATAAAATATTAAATGCCTACGATAGAAATTTAGATGAAGTTGTGCCTTTAGGTTGGGGTATTTTTGGTTGGATTAACCGGTATGTATTTATTCCAACATTCGGATTTTTAAGCTCATTCTTACCTTATGGTTTTGCCATCATTGTTATGACTATTTTGGTTAGAATTGTAATGTCTCCGGTTACCTATAAATCATATGTATCTCAAGCTAAAATGAAAGTTTTAAAGCCTGAAATTACTGAGATTAGTGAAAAGTACAAAGACAACGCCATGAAAAAGCAACAAGAAACTATGGCATTGTATAGTAAAGCAGGAGCAAGCCCAATGGCAGGATGTTTGCCTGCTTTATTGCAGTTGCCGGTGTTTTATGCCTTGTTTCAATTTTTCCCATCAGCTTTTGATTTACGTCAGAAAAGTTTCCTTTGGGCAGAAGATTTATCTTCATATGACACGATTGCTAAATTACCATTTCACATACCATTTTATGGCGATCATGTAAGTTTGTTCCCAATATTGGCATCGGTTGCCATATTCTTTTATATGCAAATGACTACTGGACAGCAAATGGCATCACAACCCACACAAGAAGGTATGCCAGATATGAGTAAAATGATGAAATACATGATGTATTTTTCTCCTTTAATGATGCTGTTCTTTTTTAATAATTATGCTTCGGGATTGAGTTTGTATTATTTTGTTTCTAACTTAATTACTATTGGTATTATGTTAGTAATCAAGAACTTTATTATTGATGAAGATAAAATTCATGCTAGAATACAGGAAAATAAAAAGAAGCCTAAAAAAGAGAATCGTTTCCAGAAGAAAATGAAAGAAATGATGGAACAGGCAGAAAAACAAAAGCAAAATCAAAAGCGTAAATAATTTGAAAGCTGCCTTCTGGCGGCTTTTTTGTTAAATACAATTTCAGTAACAAGTTGTCGTTAATTAGAATATGAAAAAAGTATTTGTTTCACTATTTATTTTGGCAGTTGGATTTATTTCAGCTCAAACAATCAATCAATTAGATGCAGATGGAATGCGTCATGGTATTTGGAAAAAATATTATGAGAACACCACTATTTTAAGATATGAAGGAGAGTTTAATCATGGCAAAGAAATAGGGCTGTTTAAGTATTACAAAAACGTTGACCAAAAAGCATCACTTACTGCTACAAAACAATTTAATGAAACTAATAATAAATCCTATGTTACCTTTTTTACATCAAAAGGTAAAGTTGTAAGTGAAGGCCAAATGGATGGAAAACTATATATAGGTGAGTGGAAATATTATCAAAAAAATTCAAATAAATTACTCACTTTAGAAAATTATGATGATGAAGGACTTTTAAATGGGGATAGGTTTGTTTATTATGAAAACGGGCAGATTGCTGAAAAACAATTTTATGTACATGGTCAATTAGAAGGTGATTCTGTTTGGTATTCAGAAAAAAACATTGTTTTAAAAGAATTTCAATATGTAAATGGTGTATTGCACGGTCTTTCAAAGTTTTACAATCCTAAAGGCGAATTAATTTTAGAAGGGAGTTATAAAAGAGGTAAAAAGGATGGAGTTTGGAAAACCTATGAAAATGGTAAATTAATTGAGGAAAAAGATTTTACATATAAACCAAAGTATATAAAAAAAACATAAAAGCTATTTGTTTTAATAAAGAATTTTAAAAAGGTAGCATATAAGTGTTACCTTTTTTTATTTGTAAATTTGTCGTATGAAAAGAGTAATTGTAGGACTTTCTGGAGGAGTAGATTCTAGTGTTGCAGCTTATTTGTTAAAGCAGCAGGGTTATGAAGTTATTGGTTTGTTTATGAAAAACTGGCATGATGATTCTGTAACTATATCTAATGAATGTCCATGGTTAGATGATAGTAATGATGCTATGCTAGTCGCCGATAAACTCGGAATCCCATTTCAAACCATAGATTTAAGTGAGCAATATAAAGAACGTATTGTTGACTATATGTTTAAGGAATATGAAAACGGAAGAACACCAAATCCAGATGTGCTTTGTAATAGGGAGATTAAGTTTGATGTCTTTATGAAAATAGCTATGGAGCTTGGTGCAGATTATGTGGCAACTGGCCATTATTGTAGAAAAGGCACCATTAATATTGAAGGAAAAAAGATTTATCAATTATTGGCAGGTGTAGATCCAAATAAAGATCAGTCCTATTTTTTATGTCAATTATCGCAAGAGCAATTGGAAAAATCTTTATTTCCTATAGGAGAATTGACCAAGCCTGAAGTTAGAAAAATAGCTTTAGAATTAGATTTAGTAACAGCTGAAAAGAAAGATTCTCAAGGATTGTGTTTCATTGGAAAGGTAAAGCTTCCAGATTTTTTGCAGCAACAATTAAAACCAAAAGAGGGAAAAATTGTTGAAATTCAAAAAGATAATACCCTTTATAATAACGATTTACCTGATTTTAATAATGATAATGATCGTCTAGAGTATTTATCCCGTAAAATACACTATCATATAGAAGATGGGAAAGTTGTTGGAAAACATCAAGGAGCCCATTATTTTACAAAAGGTCAACGAAAAGGGTTAGCTGTTGGTGGCAATGCAGAACCGCTATTTGTTATAGAAACAGATGTAGAAACTAACGTAATCTATACAGGGCAAGGGAAACAGCATCCGGGGCTGTACAAAAGAGCCTTATTTGTAAAAAATGAAGAACTACATTGGGTTCGTGAAGATTTAGCTTTAGAAACTGATGGTGTTTTACAAGTTATGGCAAGAATTCGTTACCGTCAACCTTTGCAAAAAGCGAAATTATATAAAGTAGATTCCGGATTGTATGTAGAATTCGAAAATCCTCAATCGGCCATAACTGAAGGACAGTTTGTGGCATGGTATTTACAAGATGAATTAGTTGGTTCGGGAGTAATTTCATAAATTGCTTTAACTTATGCTGTAATACAATGAAACGACACCTACTTGCAGTCATATTAATAGTATTACCAATACTTGGTTTTTCACAACAACAGGATGCTTGGGTATATCTAACCGATAAGCAAAATGTGCCCGCTGCCTTGGCAGATCCAATAACCATTCTTACCCAAAAAGCTGTTGACAGGAAAAATGCCCACGGTGTTGTTATTGATGAACGTGATGTGCCAGTTAATGAAAACTATATTTCTCAACTAAAAGCACAATCAGGTATTTTGGTGTTAGCAAAATCAAAATGGTTTAATGCTGTTCACATTAGAGGAACTGAAACCGATATAAATGCCCTTTTTGAATTAAGTTTTGTTAGCTCAATTGATTTTGCAGATAAAAGTTTGAATTCATCAAAAAGTACACAGCAAAAAAAAGCATCTAAACTCCAAGAAACGTTAACGACGTTTAACTATGGAAGCGCATTAAACCAAATTCAAATGTTTAATGGAGACCAACTTCATTTAGCAGATTATACAGGTACTGGCATGACAGTGGCTGTCCTTGATGCTGGATTTCCAAATGTGAATGCCATGACGTCATTTCAAAGATTGAGAAATGGAGGGCATATTTTAAGTGAATATGATTTTGTGAATAGGGATGCAGATGTGTACACCAATACAACCAGTAACCATGGTACCATGGTATTGAGCACTATGGCAGGATATGTTGACAACCAATATGTTGGCACGGCTCCCGATGCTGACTATTATTTGTTTATTACTGAAGATGGACTAAACGAAAATCCTGTAGAGGAAAGCTATTGGGTAGAAGCAGCAGAACGTGCAGATAGTTTAGGTGTGGATGTGATTAATTCGTCTTTAGGATATGGTAGTTTTTATGATAATCCCAATTACAACTATGCGATTTCAGATTTTGACGGATTAACAATTTACATCACAAGAGGAGCCAATATTGCTTATGAAAAAGGTTTGCTCATAGTTAATTCTGCAGGAAATGAAGATAATGCAGGCGTGAATGCACCAGCTGATTCTCAGTATGTTTTTTCAATTGGAGCGGTTGATGCTAGTGGAAATTATGCGTCTTTTAGTTCAGTTGGAAGCTCAATGCAACCTACTCAAAAACCTGATGTGGTGGCGCAAGGCGAAGCAAGCTTTGTAATAAATCAAAATGATGTTATAGGAACGGCTAACGGAACGTCTTTTAGTTCTCCAATAATGGCAGGTGGAATTGCTTGCTTATGGCAAGCTTTGCCAAATAAAACAAATACAGAAATTATGCAATTGGTCAGGGAGTCGGCATCACAATACAATAACCCCGATTACTTTTTAGGGTATGGTATCCCTGATTTGAAATTGGCCTTTGATAACGGCACAATTCAAGAGGAGGAGTTTGAAGATATTAACTTATATCCTAATCCTACAAAGGAAAAAGTGTATTTTACAATACCTTCAAGTGAAGGTGTTACAAATGTTCTTATATTTGATATTCTTGGTAAATTGGTGTTTAATATTAATCTGGATGAAAATAACAACTATATAGATTTATCTTCATTGTCAAAAGGGATTTATATAACAAAAGTGAAATCTAAAAGCATATTAAAATCTTTTAAAATCATAAAATATTAAATGTCCAATAGAGTTACTCAATTATTCAATATAAAATATCCAATAATCCAAGCAGGTATGGTTTGGAATAGTGGTTGGAGATTGGCTTCAGCTGCTAGTGATTCAGGGATTTTAGGACTGATTGGTGCTGGATCTATGTATCCTGTTGTATTGCGTGAACATATTCAAAAATGCAAAAAAGCAACTAACAAACCTTTTGGTGTTAATGTACCTATGTTGTATCCTAATATTCAGGAAATCATGGATATAATAATTGAAGAAGGCGTGAAGATTGTATTTACATCTGCTGGAAATCCAAAAACATGGACTAGTTGGTTAAAAGAGCGAGGTGTCACTGTTGTTCATGTAGTGAGTAGTGTAAAGTTTGCTTTAAAAGCTCAAGAAGCTGGTGTGGATGCTATTGTAGCTGAAGGTTTTGAAGCGGGAGGCCATAATGGAAGAGATGAGACAACAACTTTAACTTTAATTCCAATGGTTAAAGAGCAAATACAAATTCCTTTAATCGCTGCTGGTGGTATTGCAACAGGACAAGCCATGTTAGCAGCTATGGTCTTAGGAGCTGACGGCGTGCAAGTTGGTAGTCGATTTGTTGCTAGTAATGAGTCCTCTGCTCATGAGTCCTTCAAACAAGTAGTTGTTGATGCAAAAGAAGGAGATACACAGCTAACCTTAAAAGAATTAGCGCCAGTGCGATTAGTAAAAAACAAGTTTTATAATGATGTTCAGGAATTATATAAAAAGTCTCCAACAGTTGAAGAGTTGAATGTGCTTTTGGGTAGAGCGCGAGCTAAAAAAGGTATGTTTGAAGGCGATTTAGAAGAAGGTGAATTGGAAATAGGGCAAGTCTCTGGATTGATTCACAATATAAAACCTGTTGCACAAATTGTTGAAGATATGATGAAAGAATTTGAAGTAGCAAAACAAGGTGTAACTTTCTTATAATGATAAGTACAAAAACTTAATCACAAAAAAATGGGAAATCCTATTTCCCATTTTTAATATTGAGACCTATAAGCTGAAATTATTTTTAATCCCTATAAAATATAAAAGCTAAATGTTTCTATATATTTTTTGACGAAAATTTTTTTTTGGAAGACTTTAAAAGTATTAAAAATAAGTTTCTGTTTATTAATAAGTTATGATAATTTATTAACATCATTTAATTTGATTTTTAAAAATTCTTCAAAAACGACATTCTAAAATTCGTTAAAGCAACCGCTAAAGTTTATTTTTGCCTAATGCATTTAAAAAAATACACTAAAGAATTTAAATATAATTGGCAATTGGCCGCTCCAGTAATGTTAGGCATGCTTGGTCATTCATTTGTGAGTTTTGTTGATAATATTATGGTTGGTCAATTGGGAACAGCAGAACTGGCAGCAGTTTCCTTAGGTAATAGTTTTATGTTCATAGCCATGTCATTAGGTATTGGATTTTCAACGGCTATTACACCCTTAACAGCAGAAGCAGATGCTGAACAAAATTTTGAAAAAGGAAAATCTGCATTTAAGCATGGTTTGTTTTTATGTACTGTTCTTGGAGTTTCATTGTTTTTGTTAGTATTTTTCGCAAAACCACTTATGCACTTAATGAAACAGCCAAAAGAAGTTGTGGCATTTGCTATACCATATCTAGATTTAGTGGCATTTTCTTTAATCCCATTAATTGTTTTTCAGGCTTTTAAACAGTTTAGTGATGGTTTATCTATGACAAGATACCCTATGTATGCTACGCTTTTGGGAAACGTTGTCAATGTGTTTTTAAATTATATATTAATTTTTGGAAAATTCGGATTTCCCGAACTTGGCATTGTTGGAGCTGCTTATGGGACTTTGGTTTCAAGATTTGTTATGGTTTTACATATTTGGTGGTTACTTAAAGGAAAGGAAAAATCTAAAGCTTTTGTTTCCAACATTAAATTATTTGAATTGCATACTTCAATGATTAAAAAAATCATAAATCTTGGTGCTCCAAGTGCTATGCAAATGTTTTTTGAGGTTGCCATTTTTACTGCAGCTATATGGTTAAGTGGTACTTTAGGTAAGAATCCTCAGGCAGCCAATCAAATTGCTCTAAATTTATCTTCTATGACTTTTATGGTTGCTATGGGATTAAGTGTTACTGCCATGATTAGAGTAGGTAATCAAAAAGGATTACAAAACTTTTTTGAACTACGCAGAATAGCCTTTTCAATTTTCCTGTTTGGGATTATTTTTGCTTTAAGCTTTGCCATTTTGTTTTTTACTTTTAATAATTTCTTACCTAAAATGTATGTTGATTATAATGACGCTAAAAATTTAATGGACAATACTGAAGTTGTTAAAATAGCATCTACATTGCTAATAGCAGCTGCCATTTTTCAAATTAGTGATAGTTTACAAGTGATTGTTTTAGGTGCTTTAAGAGGACTTCAAGACGTAAAAATGCCTACACTTATTACATTTGTCTCTTATTGGATTATTGGTTTTCCAATTAGCTGGTTTTTAGGAAAAGAAGATGCCTTTGGTAGTTTTGGTATTTGGTTAGGACTTCTAGCTGGATTAACAACTGCAGCAATTTTATTGTATATTAGGTTTAATTATCTAACCAAAAAGTTAATTTTGTCTAATAATTTAAATTTTTCTAACAATGCAACTTCCTAAATTTATATTGGGTGATAACACAGATTATCCTAACGCTATCTATGTTATACATACAGAATTCCCTAGATTTATTATAAATCTTGGAGATGATGAGGTTGAATGGTTTGAAGATTTTGATGAAGAAGATGAAAAAGAATTGGCTGCAGAAGCAGAAAATATGATAAAACTTGCAACCGAATTTTACGATAGAGAAATTTCTTTATACGAAGAATAATGATTGACCAGCTTATAGAATACGATAAAACTCTATTTATATTTCTTAATAATTTAGGCTCACCAACTTGGGATAATTTTTGGTTAATTATTACTAATACATATACTTTTATTCCCCTTTATGCCTTACTATTGTTTCTTATTTATAAGAAATTTGACTTAAAATCACTTTTAATATTTGTAGTTATTATTGCTTTAATGATAACATTTACCGATCAAGTCACTAATATTTTTAAACGAACTTTTGAAAGACCAAGACCCTGTGGTGAAGAAAGTTTAATGGGTCAAATAAGGTTTATAGCGGTTAGGTGTGGTAAATATGGTTTTTTTTCAGGGCATTCTGCAAACTCAATGGCCGCTGCCGTTTTTGCAGGCTTAACATTAAAAACGTATTATAAAAACCTGATTTTTATGTTGCTTTTTTGGAGTGCTTTGGTTGCCTATAGCCGAATTTATGTTGGAGTCCACTATCCATTAGATATTATTTGTGGATTAACTTTTGGAGCCTTATCTGGTTTTGCTTTTTATAAACTTGGTAAGTTTATTATAGCAAAGGTAGCTTAGCAAATAATATTTAGTTTTTTTTCTGACATGGATATATTTATTTCGTTTGATTCAATTAAACGATACTCCCCATCAATTTGCATTTTAAAATGATTAAAATCTTTACGAGAAAGTATCATGTTTTTTGTTTGAAAACTTTCTACTTCTTTTATTAGATGATGCCTTTTAAAAATCATTAAAAAACTAAATAAAAGAATTTTAAAAGCATTTAATCTAGAGACAATTATAACATCAAGTAATCCATCTTCTAATGAAGCTTTTGGTGTTAAACTAACTTTATAACCCAATTCATTTGAATTTGAAATAAAAATCATAAATGGTTTTACTTTAAAGCTTTCGTTGTTAATTATTACATCTACTTTTCGCGTATCATTCATGTATTTAAATGATTTAAATACAGCTTTTACGTAACTAAACAGTTTCCTGTTATTAGATTCTTCGTAATGTTTTATAACATAAGCATCAAAACCAACACCAGTATTGCTAAAAAAATAACGATCGTTTAAACGACCTACATCAATTTTTTTGACCTCATTTTTTTTAATAATTTCAATAGACCTTTTAATGTTTTTTGGTATTTTTAAATTGGAAGCTAAACCGTTTCCAGACCCTAAGGGAATAATACCTAATAGAATTGGTGTGCCTATAATACATGAGGCTACTTCATTAACAGTGCCGTCACCACCACAGGCAACTATAATATTTGCGTTTTCTTTTATAGACTCTTGTGCTAATAGCGTTGTGTGATTTTTATGTACCGAAAATTTTACAGCTATTTCATAACTGTTTTTATCAAAAAAACGCTGAAGGAACTCTTGATTGATTTTATGGTTGCCAGAACCAGCAATTGGGTTTATAATAAAATGTATATGTGTCAATAGGTTTATTTTATTTTGAGTCCTTCGTTTCTATATAAATAATCAGCTACTTGATAATACGAAATGGTTTCATTTAAAAATGTGGTATCAAGTGGTATTTCTTTTAAGCTATTATCTGTTTTATTCCATTTGTAAAAATCATATTGGCTTTGTTCGTTTAAAACCATAAGTTTATTTCCTTTTAAAAGTCCTAGCTTTCTGTAATTACCTATAAAAGCTCGTTCATCTTCTGTATTCATTTTTAAAATATCCATACCAAATAAATTGCTTGTGTAGTCCCAATTAAGTAAGCTGAAAACTGTTGGAAATAAATCAATTTGAGAACATAATTTATCAATTTTTTGAGGAGCTATGTTTTTGGCGTTAAAAATAATAGCTGGTATATGATAATTTTGAACATCTAATTCCCAGCGTCCAGCACTACTGGCACAATGATCGGACATGATAACAAAAATAGTGTTTTCAAACCATGGTTTAGATTTTGCCTTTTTTATGAAATCTCCAATAGCATAATCTGTATATTTTACGGCACCATTTCTTCCTGTTCCAGATGGGATGTCAATTCTTCCTTCAGGATATGTGTATGGTCTATGGTTAGAAGTCGTCATAATAAAATCAAAAAAAGGTGTACCTTCTGCAAAAGTTTTATCAGCTTCTTTAATTACTTTATTATAAATATCTTCATCACAAACTCCCCAAGCATTTTCCAGAGTCACTTCATCATCTTCAATATTGGTGCGTTTGGTTTTGATGCCACTATCTAGCAAAAAACCACGACCTCTGTCAATTATATTAAAGCCATTTCCACCAAAATAGTTATTCATATTGTCAAAATATCCATCACCACCATAAAAAAAGTTTCTTTCATACCCTTTTTGTTTAAAAATTTCACCTATTGTAAATAAGTCATGGTTGTTTTTTCTCTTTACAATACTTCTTCCTGGTGTTGGAGGAATTGATAATGTAATGGCTTCCATACCTCTTACTGTTCTTGTTCCTGTGGCAAATAGATTGCTAAAAAATAGGCTGCTATTGGCTAAAGAGTCTAAATGAGGTGTGATTTTTAAATCGCTTCCTAATGAATTTAAAAATTTACCGCTTAAGCTTTCAATGCAGATAAATATAATGTTTGGTGTTTGAGGCTTGTTTAAGGAATCTGAATTTATTTCAGTTCTTAGTATTTCTTTTTTGTTAGGATTTACAAAACTTTCGTTATTCAACGTATAGTCATTTTTTACAATTGCAAAGGCTTTTTGTTCATCAATAGTTTTGTAAAATTTTACATAAGGTAACTCGTTGTTTCTAAAGGCTGAGAAAAATGAGTATATACCTGTTTTAGAAAGTTCGTTGTTGTATCTGTTATTAAATTGTTCAGAATCTTTGTTTTGAATAAAAACAGAAAAAACAGATACAATTATTCCTATGGTTAAAGTTGGAACTAATTTATCTCTGAATTTTGATTTACTATGAAATGTTTCTTTGAAAGCACCTCTTTTTTTTGTTATAAAAAAGAGCATTAAAAAAGCCAAAAGTATTATGCTTAAAAGTAATGGAATAGGGTAAGATTCATTAATGTTTTTTACAACCTCGTTGGTGTATATTAAGTAATCTACTGCAATAAAGTTAAAACGACGTTTAAATTCTTCCCAAAAAGTTATTTCAGCAAAAAAGGAAAAAATGAAAATGATTAGACCTAATGAGTAGGCAAAGTAGGTCATTATTTTATCTAAAAGACTACCACTAAACTTGGTTGGTAATAACAATAAGTAAAGAGCATAAGGTAAAGCAAAGAATGATACAGTGCCAATGTCGAATAAAAAGCCAATTAAGAATGTGAATAATAAATTAAATAAAGAAGTGTCGGTTTCTGAAAAACTCCAAATTAATAATGCTAGTCTAACAAAAAAGGAAAGAACAAGAAAAATTAATATAAATGTTTTGAGTAAAGAAAATCTGCTAGGAAATAATTTTTTCCACATGGTTTAGTTTGTTTGGTTACGCTTTGTTTTTGCAAATGTAAGCTGAAAACTTAAATTAAAATAAGGTGGTTTCTTAATATTATCTTAATCCTACTTTTATTTGTTTGATTAATCTATAATTAATCATTTATTTCATTGATAAAAGTAATTCAGCGGCAGCAAAAGGTGTTGTTTTATTAGTATTGATTAATTCTAATTGTTTTAGAAGTTCTTTTTTAATGGTTGACTTATTAAAAAATTCTGTTTTTAATTGATTTTCAATAGTTTGTATTAGCCAATATTTATTTTGTTTATTTCGTTTTTGATAGAAATAATTATTTTCTTGTGTAATTTTAATATACTCTTCAATAATTTTCCATATTGTATCAATTCCTTCATTTTTTAAGGCGCTACAAATGGTTGTTTTTGGTAACCAATTTGATGCTTTTTCAGGATATAAATGAAGTGTTCTTTGATATTCAATCATAGTCATTTTAGCACGTTTTAAATTATCCCCATCCGCTTTATTAATAGCAATAGCATCAGCCATTTCGATAATACCACGTTTAATGCCTTGTAATTCATCACCAGCACCAGTTAGTTGAAGCAATAAAAAGAAATCCACCATACTATGGACAATTGTTTCACTTTGCCCAACACCTACAGTTTCTATAATAATGATGTCAAATCCTGCTGCTTCACATAAAATAATGCTCTCTCTTGTTTTGCGCGCAACACCTCCTAACGAATCCCCTGAAGCAGAAGGACGAATGAATGCATTAGGATTTTTTACCAAATTCTCCATTCTTGTCTTGTCACCCAAAATACTCCCTTTTGATAAAGAGCTACTTGGGTCAATAGCTAAAACTGCAATTTTTTTCCCTAAAGAGATTAGATAGTTTCCAAAAGCTTCAATAAATGTACTTTTACCAACACCTGGAACACCTGTAATTCCTATTCTAATAGATTTATTTGCATGTGGCAAACATTTTTTTAATAAGCTGTTGGCTAGATTTATGTGCTCCGTATTTTTACTTTCAACTAGAGTAATGCCTCTGCTTAACGCTGTAATGTTTCTGTTTAGAATATCACTAACTAAATCATCAATTTTTAGCTTGGTTTTACGCTTATTTTTAATGGATTTAATAGAGTCTTTATTGGTTATATCTTGCTGAGACACTCCTTTTTTTTCTTGAATAGACGAAGATGTTTTTTTTGTTTTAGACAAATTCTATTAAAATTACAATTATCATTCAGGATTATTGGTAGTATCTAAGGGTACTGCAATTTTGGTTTGATCCCACGCCATGGTTAATTCTAAATTACCGGTAGTATTATCAAAACCTATTGTAAACTGTTCAACTACAGAATTTAGCTTTTCAACCGGCACATCAATTTCAAGCAAATCATAATTAGGATCCCACATAGGTTTCATTTCGGCATCAACACCCCAAGGATATTTTTTTGTATTAAGCATTACTTGCCAAACGCTATCTTTAGGAACTGTCCAAATAGTATATTCTCCAACAGGAATGGTAAATCCTTTAATATATAACGGCTGATTGGTTGAAAAAGTAGTAGCTTCATTGGCACCAGTTCGCCATACTTTATTAAAAGGTACTAAAGCTCCAAAAATGTCTCGGCCTTTTTTGTAAGGTCTGTTGTAAGTAACTTTAAGTTTTAAATCATTGAATTTAAATTCAACCGTGTCCTTAGGACTCAATCGAGTTGCAAAAATGTTTTCAACAAAATAGGAATATAAAAAAAGACCTAAAGCAACAATTGATAAAATAATAAGGAGGCGTTTCAAAAACGTATTCATAAGCAATTTGATATTTATTTATAAAGGTAAATTAAAATGGTTTATATGAAAAATACTTAACGTAGATTTATTAAATTTTGTATTATTTTAAAAAAAATAAATTAAATTTTGCAACACTCTTTTTTTTTCATCGTCTTTTAAAACGAACTAACTAAAACCAAAAGTAGATCTAGTATGTTTCAAGTTGACATTATTGAGCAATGTAAACAAAACAACCGAAAAGCACAATTGCAGTTATACAACCAGTACTGCGACGGGATGTATATTGTTGCAAAACGGTTTTTAAAAGACGCTCATGATGCTGAAGATGTGGTGCAAGAAGCTTTTATTAAAGCTTTTACTAAGCTACATCAATACAAAGCAGAAGTTACTTTTGGGTCTTGGTTAAAACGTATTGTCATTAATAAAAGTATCGATTTCTTGAAATCTAAAAAGCAACACTTGGTTGATTTAGAAGAGGTGCACCTTAAAGTTATTGATGCTGATGATGAAGACAAATGGTTAGTTGATGATGCTATTACAATACAAGATGTAAAAAAAGCTATTGAAGATTTACCCGATAAATATCAATACGTATTGATGTTATATTTAATTGAAGGCTATGATCATCAAGAAATAGCCGAAATTTTAAATATTTCAGAAATAGCATCAAGAACACAATTATCAAGAGGAAAAATTAAATTACAAGAACTGTTAACCCTTAAAAAAGATGGCACAAGATATTAGAGAGTTGTTCAAAAACGAACAAAAAGTAACTCAAGAGAAGATGCCTGAAAATCATCAAAGAAGGTTTCTTGAAAAGTTAAACGAATCATTGCCAGTCAAAAAGAAAACAAATTTTAGTTGGTTGCAAATAGCAGCGAGCTTAATTATTTTATTAGGCTTAAGTTTTGGGGCGTTTAAATATTTTCAACCATCAACTACTGTTGTGCCTACAAATAATGTTGCAGAAACAAAAACGGTGGAAACTAAAACATTAGGTGATGTATCTCCTGGGCTTAAAAAGGTTGAAGACTATTATTTGGCAAGTATCAATTTAGAATTGTCTAAAATGAAATACACTCCAGAAACAAAGGATGTATTTGATGGATATCTTGAGCAAATAAATGTTTTAAACAAGGAATATGAAAATCTATCTGTTGAATTGACCGAAAACGGACCAAGTGAATTAACAGTTAATGCCTTAATTGATAATTTAAAATATCGATTAAATCTTTTATATCGGTTAAGAGAACAATTAAATGAATTAAGCGCTTCAAGCAAACAAGTAGAAGGAGCTTCACAATCAATCTAAAAATCAAAAAATGAAACGGTTAAAAATATTAAAATTAAGATTATTCACACTTGCTGTATTTATTGCAGGAAGCATTACGGCACAACAAAAACTAACTAAAGTATCACAAACCATAAAAGTTGATAAAGATGTGACCATTGATTTAAATACTAGTTATTGTAATATAGTATTTGATACTTGGAATAAAGATTCTGTCGAAATTGAAGCTTATGTTGAAGGCGAAGAACTTTCAAAAGAAGAACTTCAAGAAGCTTTAAAAGACTGGCAAGTAAGTGTTAAAGGAACAAATAGTCTAGTTACTATTTCAACAAAAGGCAGTTCTCCATTTGTTTGGGGATATAAAACTGAAGATTTTGATAGTGATGCAGTTAATGCAGTTTTGCAGGAATTAAAGTTTGAATTGGCTGATTTACCTGAAATGCCAGAAATACCTGAAATGCCAAGGATGCCAAATATACCAAACATGCCAGAATTGCCAGAGTTACCAGAAGGCATTAGTAAAATGAATTTTGACTATGATGCTTACAAAAAGGATGGAGATGCATACATGGAAGAATGGTCTAAAAATTTTGAAGCTAAATTTGGTAAAGACTATGCAAAAAAAATGGAGAGATGGGGTGAAAAATTTGGTAAAGAATGGGAAGAAAAATACGGAAAAGAAATGGAAGCATGGGGAGAGAAATTTGGCAAGGAATGGGAAGCTAAGTATGGAAGACAAATGGAAGAATGGAGTGAACATTTTGCCAAACAAATGGAAGAAAGAGCCAAACGAATTGAAGAACAAAGTGCTAGAATAGAAGAGCGTGTTGCAGAAAGAGAAAAAATGGCTGCAGAAAGAGAGAAGCAAGCAGCAGAACGCGCTAAATTAGCTGATGAAAGACGTTTTGAGATTGATAAAATGATGAATAATAATAGTTCTAAAGTTAAAAAAACTATTAAAATTAAAATGCCAAAAGACACTAAATTAAAAGTGAATGTAAGGTATGGTGAACTAAAATTTGCATCAAATATTGATAATTTAAAAGCAGATTTATCACACACAAAGTTTATGGCAAACAGCATTAATGGAAGTAAAACTTCCATTAATGCTTCCTATTCGCCAATTTTTGTAACCAACTGGAATTTAGGAACTCTTAATTTAAACTATGTGAAAAACGCAGAAATCGATAATGTAAAAAGTTTAATGTTAACGTCAAACGCATCAAATATTACTATTAAAAACTTAGTTAATAACGCTATAATGAATGGTACTATAGGTAATCTTAAAGTCTTAAAAATAGATGATGCTTTCACAAACTTAAACATAACATTAGAGAATAGTGATGCTCTTATTGTGCTTCCTAAAGTTGAATATAACATGCAATACAAAGGAAATAAGTCACATCTTGTTCATCCTAAAAAGAGTAATAAAGAAAGTGTCTCAAGTTTTTCTACAGGTAATTTAAGTAGTCCAAAATCTATTGTTATAAATGCAAAATACAGCAACGTAACTATGCAATAGTAGTTTACTTACTTTATACTACCTTTTTTCAATAGTCTAACTTTCTTCAAAAGACTATTTATTAATAGTACTTACATAAAATTTCTATTAGAGTTTTTTTAAACTCTTTTTTACTTTTTTCAAATTTTCAGTATTCATTTTATAATTTTTTACAAAATATAGCGAGCATATAAAATTTCATTAAAAAAAGTTAGTGACATTTTGACATTTTTATAATAATGGCAGTACTTTTGCCAACTAACTTTTGTATTGAAAAAATTGAATGCTACAATGAGTAAAAAGGATAAACAAAAAGATATAGAAACTGAACAAGTTGATAATGTTCAAAATGAAACTGTTGAAGTTGAGCAACAATTAGCTGATGAACAAACAATAGAAGAAAAATTGCAAGAAGAAATAAAGCAAGAGAAAGACAAGTTTCTAAGATTATTTGCCGAATTTGAGAATTATAAAAGACGGACCTCTAAAGAAAGAATTGAACTTTTTAAAACAGCCAATGAGGAAGTTATGAAAGCTTTATTGCCTGTTTTAGATGATTTTGATAGGGCATATATTGAAATTTCAAAAACTGAAGAAAAAGATCTTTTAAAAGGAGTAGAATTAATCAGTAATAAATTAAAAACAACTTTAGAACAAAAAGGATTGTCTGCTTTAAAGGTTTCAAATGGCGATGTTTTTAATGCTGATAATCACGAAGCAATTACTCAAATACCAGCACCTTCAGCAGATTTAAAAGGTAAAATTATAGATGTTATTGAAAAAGGATATGCTTTAGGTGATAAAGTAATTCGTTTTCCAAAAGTTATAATCGGACAATAAGATACTTACATGGCAAAAAGAGACTATTACGAAATTTTGGGTGTAGGCAAAGGAGCTTCAGCTGAAGAAATAAAGAAGGCTTATAGAAAGATGGCAATAAAATACCATCCTGATAAAAACCCAGACAATAAAGAGGCCGAAGCAAAATTTAAAGAAGCTGCAGAAGCTTATGAAGTTCTGAGTGATGACAATAAAAGAGCAAAGTATGATAAATTTGGTCACAGCGGCTTGAGAGGCGGACAAGATTTTCATGGATTTAGTGATGCAAATGATATCTTTAGTCACTTCTCTGATATTTTTGGAAGTGCTTTTGGAGGCGGCGGTTCTTCAATTTTTGATGATTTCTTCGGCGGTGGTCAATCGCAGAGAGGGAGACAAAAATCTACAGGAACTCCAGGCTCTGATCTAAAAGTAACTCTTAAGTTAACTATGGAAGAAATTGCTTCCGGTACAACAAAAAAAATAAAGTTAAAGAGATATAGAAAGTGCGGTACTTGCGCAGGAACCGGAGCCAAAGATTCTAATTCTTTTAATACTTGTCCGGTTTGTAACGGTTCGGGTGAAGTAAGACAAGTATCTCGTTCATTGTTTGGTCAGTTTGTAAATATTAGTCCTTGTAATAACTGCAGCGGAACAGGAAAAACAATTTCAAGTCCATGCGGTACTTGCCGTGGTGATGGAAGATTATATGAAGAAGATACAATTAAAGTTAGTGTTCCTGCCGGTGTTAGCGAAGGAAGTTACATGACTTTAAGAGGTGAAGGTAATGCCGGTAAAAATGGAGGACCTAGCGGAGATATATTAGTAATTTTCCAAGAAATTCAACATGAGTATTTTGTACGTGATGGAGATAATGTAATTTATGATTTGTATTTAAGTTATCCCGAAGCTGTTATGGGAACAGAGGTTGAAGTTCCTACTTTAAACGGAAGAGCAAAGTTAAAAATTGAACCTGGAACCGAGCCCGGTAAATATTTAAAGATGCGTGAGAAAGGTATTCAGCATTTAAATTCACACGGTGCCGGAGATCAATTAGTAAAAATTAATATTCATATTCCTAAAAAAATATCTTCTAAAGAGAAGGAATTATTGAAAGAGTTAGATAAACAGCCTAATATAAGAGTTCCTCAAACATAAAATAAAATAGGAATGTCTAAAATCAGAAAAACATTTGACCAAATATCTAAAAAGTTTGGTTTAACTCGGCAGGAGTTTTCGGTAGTATTATTTTTGCTGATTTTCTTTTTTGCAGGTTTAGGCGGATACTATCTAAATTACAAAAGTGAATACAGAGAGTACAAAAATTATAATTACGAAAAACAAGATAGTCTGTATAATTCGGCTTATGAAGCTGACAATAACAAAAATTTGATGGAAAAAGTAGTTGATTCTAAACAGGAACTTTTGGATTTTAGTAAGGATGATAAAACTATAGAAGATAAAAAAGTTCTTTTAGAATCAAGTGTAAATATTAACACTGCCTCAATAAACGAACTGGTTCTTCTTCCCGGAATCGGGGAAAAAACAGCAGAAAAAATTATCAATTTACGAAGTTTAAAAGGAAAGTTTAGTAAATTAGAAGAACTGCTTGAGGTAAAAGGAATTGGCGAGGCAAAGTTAAATAAAATTAGTAAGTTTATAACGTTAGAGTAAAAATCGAAAACCCTTGGAGGAAAAATGTCAAGACACGAACCGTGGTATGTACATGCTGTTCTTTACGTAATTATTGTTGTGCTATCTTACGTTTTGATAAGAGTAGCAATATTAGACCCGACAGAAGTTATTGAAACTGAAAAATATTATAAAAGCGAATCAAGAGCCAGAATGCTTAATTTAAGACAAGCTCAAATTTTATATGATGATGTGAATGGAAAATATACCGATAACTTAGATTCATTAATTAATTTTATTAAGACTGATACAACAGTTCAAAAGAAAATAAACGGTTTCGATTCTTTAACACAAAGATCTACAAATCCATTTATTGACTTGGTAAGCGGTCCTTTTAATGCCGATTCTCTCTACCATGCTCCAAGAAGTTTGGAAAACTATTTTATGAAAATAGATACTCTTATAATTCCGGATACTGTTATTGACAGAAGAGGAAGAGTAATGAGAATTGACAGCACAGTTACTATTGGAGAACATTATTTCATAAAAGATCCTGATGGATTTGGACAAATTGGCGATAGTTTATTTAACCAAGCTTTATTAAATACTGCTTCTTGGGAATAGTATAATTTAATGCCTTTATTTGAAAGTCATGCTGGATTTAATATTACTGAAGATAAGCTTCAAATTGTAGAGCTGAACTATTCAAATAAATTTTTGCTGGAGAATGTTGATGAAGAATTTTTTTCTGAAAATTGGAATGTAAATTTCAGTGAACAAAAATTCATCAATATTCTCCAGAATTCTTTAGATCAATTAATTTTAAGAAAACCACTTAAAACAGACTTAGTCTCATTTTCACTTCCGCATCAAGTATTTAAAATATTTGAAATTCCTTACGATAAAACTTTAGTAAGCAATGATTTATTAGAGCACTACAAATGGGAAATTTCGGAATTATTCCCAGATTATAGTCCCGATGATTTTGTTATTAGAGCAATTGAAGTAGATAAATCGGGGTTTAGAGAAAGTAAAAGTGTAATAATTATAGCTGCTCAAAAATCTCTTCTTCAGCATATTCATAAATTTTGCGTGAAGAATAAATTAAAACTTCGGTTTGCTGATAATGTTCACTTAGCCGCTAATTCCTTTGTGGTTATTGATAATCCTAAATCAAAAAATGATTTTTTTATTTCACTTTATACAGATAGCAAAAGTATTTCATTGATTGCTTCGGCTTCTAATTATCCCTTCTTTTTCAAGAAACTGAATTTGAAAGACCAGAGTGAAATTTTTGATGCTATACTAAATTTATATGATTCTGTTAACAATAACGGAGTTGATTCAAGTAAAGCCTTAACAAATTATATTGCCGGTTCTTTTGTTGACGATCTTCTGCTTCAAAAAGTTAAAGATGAATTTGATATTTCTCTTGTAAAATTTAACCCTTTTGCAAACATAAATTTATCCGATGAAATAGATAAAGATTTTCTCCAATCAATTGATTACAACTCATTTACCGCCGCTGCCGGTATAGCTCTTCGCATGATCTAAAAAAATAGGAAACACATTAATTATACTTTGCACAAACTATTTTTTTATTTTAAGTAGAATTATTAATCAAATAAAATAATACTAATTGTTATGAGAATAATTTCCGGATTTCATAAAGGAAGAAAACTTAAAGTCCCTTCCGATAAATATACCAGACCTACAACAGATCAAATGAAAGAATCACTTTTTAATTATCTAAATAATATCCTGGATTTTGATCAGATGAAAGTACTTGATATTTATGCTGGTTCGGGTGCTCTTGGTTTAGAATCATTAAGCCGCGGTGCTTCTGAAGTTCACTTTGTTGAAATGAATTTTCCTGTAATTAAAGTTCTTCAGGAAAATATTGAATTAATAAGAGCTGAAAAGCAATGCAGAATTTTTAAAATGCCGGCTTTAAAATTTTCTGCATTAACAGAGCATGATAAATATGATTTAATTTTTGCAGATCCTCCATTCTTCAAAGATGATATTCATGAGACTGCAAAAAATATCCTTAAAAATGGATTTTTAGAAGATGAAGGTTTGTTTATAATTGAACGCTCAATTCAGACGGAAGAAAAGGATGTTGAAGCTTTTCAATCGAAACCGATTAAAAGAATGGGAGATAGTTTAATTTATCAATTAAGCTTATGAAGTACTTCTTTTACATAATATTATTTTCGTTTATTCAAATAAATGCGCAAATATTTGAAAGAGAAATTTCTACAATTGATTTTTTCAAGAACAATAAATTATTGGAAAATATTTTCTACGGCGGAGTTAATAATCCCGAGTTTCAATTTATAGATATAAATGGTGATACTAACTCAGATCTTTTTATACTTAGCAGTGACGGCACTTTCATAAGTTATATAAACGACAATAATAATTTATTATATAATGATAATTATTTCTCTGAACTAAAAATTTCTAATTGGTTTTTCTTTGTTGATATTGATAATGATAACGATTTTGACTGTTTTACAGGCGCAGAAAATAATCAGTTAAGTTATTGGGAGAATATCGGTGATAAATTCAATCCTAATTTTCGCTTGCAATTAGAACCGGTTTTAGATGATAATAACGAACTAATTTTTAGTGAGTCAGTTTCAAATCCGGTATTTGTTGATATTGATAACGACAATGATTTCGATTTAATTTCCGGCAACCAAGCCGGAACAGTAACATTTTATGAAAATATCGGTACGGCAGATTCTTTTCTTTTCAAATTTATAACTAATAATTGGAATGATATTTTAATTGTTGGTACCAAACAAAACCAAATTCAAAAACATGGCGCTAGTTCTCTTGAGTTTGGAGATATTGATAGTGACAACGATTTCGATATTTTGTGGGGAGATTTTTTCAGCAACAGCTTATACTTTCTTGAAAATGAAGGAACTCCTGAAAATCCCGATCTAAATCTTAAGAGTAATATTTTTCCAGTCAACAGTGATAGTATTAATACTCCCGGATTTAATATGCCGCGGTTATTTGATATCAACAAAGACGGTACTTTGGAACTCTTTGTTTCGGTTCTTTATGAAGCTTCAATTGACGAAACCATAATTTATTACGAAAGAATTGATTCCAATCCTTTAAGCGGTTATAAATTATTAACAAAGGATTTTCTAAATTCTCTTGATGTAGGAAGTAAAAGTATTCCGGTGTTTGTTGATATTGATGCCGATGGTGATAAAGATTTATTTATCGGGTCCGAAAAAAATCCGAATGGAACTCTATACTTCTTTGAAAATGAAGGAGATAATTTTAGTCCGGAATTTATTTTTAAAGATTCTCTTTTTAGTAACATCCAATCAAGTCTATCGATTGCTCCGGCATTTGGAGATATAGATTCTGATGGTGATTATGATTTATTGATCGGAAGATTTTTAGGTGAAATTGATATTTATATAAATGAAGGTACAAATCAAAGTTATTCATTTTCTCAACCTAATACATTAAAAGATGATTTAGGAAATAACATTAAGTTCAGCAATTTTGTTAGACCGGTATTGATTGATATCGATAATGATGATGATTTGGATTTGGTTATGGGTGGATTTAACGGACGGCTGCAGCTCTATAGAAACAACGGCAGTAAGTTCAATTATTCATTTCAAAAAGATGACACTTACTTTGAAGAAATTGATGTTGGTGAACAAAGCGCACCGGCTTTTTCTGATATTGATAATGATGGAGAACTAGAATTACTAATTGGAAATAGAGATGGTGATTTGAAGCTCTTTAAAAAAGAGAATGGAAATTATGTTTTGAAAGACGAAAAGTTCCTGTCAAATTTTGGTGGTGATTCTTTTCCTTCACTTGTTGATATTGATTCTGACGTCGATGAGGATTTATTTATCGGTAATATTAAAGGTGGAATTTACTTTTACAGAAATAAATTAATCACAAAAGTAGAATATAGTAATAGTATTAATCATAAAAATGAAGTTGGAATTTCCAATTATCCTAATCCTTTTAATAACGGTACAAAAATTAATTTACAGTTAGAAAAAAGTGGAATGTATAATTTAGCAGTTTATAATATTCTCGGAGAAAGATTAAAAACAATTTATGATGGATTTATTGAAGCCGGAGTTAAAAGCTTTTATTTTACACCTTCAGAAATATCTTCGGGAAATTATTTTATTGTTTTGTTAAATCATAATCAGCAGTTATTTGTTCATCCGGTAATTTATTTAAAATAATTTTAGATAATTAAACTAATCATGTTATTTTTATTGCTTGTTCCGATCATAAATCGGACATGATGTAAAATAAAGGAGATTCTTTTGAAAAATAGATTTACACTTTTGTTTTTATTAATTCTTATAAGCAGCAAAATGTTTTCTCAAGAAAACGTAGAACTGCTTTCAACTTTTAAGCCTTCAAATAGTGATTATAGCGATATTTGGGGTTACGTGGATGAGAATAACAGAGAATATGCAATTCTTGGCAACTATAACGGGACATATATAATTGATGTAACTGATCCGCAAAATCCAGAGCAAATTTCATTTATAGACGGACCAAATTCAATTTGGCGCGATATGAAAGTCCATGATAAATATGCATATGTAGTTACTGAAGGTTTTGGTTCAGGAAGCGGTATGCAGATAATTGATCTTTCTAATCTTCCCAATAGTGCCGTTCTTGTTAATACTTATAATTCAACATTTACATCGGCACATAATATTTTTATTGATAATGGATTTGCTTATGTAATTGGTACATCCGGAGTTGGAGGAATGCATATTTTAGATTTATCCAATCCAACCAATCCTGTTGAAAAATCATATTATACTGCAAGCGGATACATTCATGATGTTTATGTTTGGAGTGATACAGTTGTAGTTTGTGCCGAAGATAATTATGCACTGGTTGATGTAACCGATAAAAGTAATCCAGTTAAAATATCGCAGAGTGTAAATGTTCCGGGATATGCGCATTCCGGTTGGATGACTGAAGACAAAAAATATTTTTACGGCACCGATGAATTCAATCAAAGAGATATTACCATTTTTAATTTGGAAGATAAAACGACCTGGGAAATTGCAGTTGGAAGCTGGGGTTATCCACATAATACCATAATTCATAATCTCTTTATAGATGGAGATTATGCTCATATTTCTTATTATGAATCAGGTTATGTTATTTTAAATATTTCCGATCCCGAAAATCCGATTATTGCAGGTTACTATGATACTTATCCTCAATCTAATAACTCTAGTTATAACGGAGCTTGGGGATGTTATCCTTTTCTTCCCTCCGGCAATATTCTTGTTTCTGATATTCAAGGGGGACTATTCGTATTAAAGTTTTCTCCCGATGATATCAAACCGCAGATTGAATACAGCAATAATTATTTTGAAGTTTTCAACAGCAATCCGGTAAACATTTCGGCAAAATTTATTGATGATTCTGAAATTACGGAATCCAACTTGTTTTACAGAACTTTAATTGACGATGAAATTGGTAATTGGCAAATTATTGAAGGAATTACACAAGGAAAATTTGGTGTTTACAATTTCCAAATTCCCGGACAAGAACACTTGACAAAAATAGAGTTTTACTTTGCGGCTAAAGATAATATGAATCAAGTTACTACTTTACCTTCAGGTGGAGAAGGACTTAATCCAGCCGGATCTGTTCCACCAAGTGAATTTTTTTCTTACAGAGTTGTAATTGCCGGAACTCCGGTTATTAATCAGTTATCTCATAACTTTACTGATACTACAATTGTAAAAGGAGAAAAAATTAATTTTTCTGTTTCGGCAGAGGATACAACATCTCTTCCAATTAAATATAAATGGATAAAAAACGATCAAACGGTTTCTCAAAAGGAGGATTATACTTATTCAACAACATTTGTTAATCCACCTGTTACAGATACAGTAAAACTAATAATTACCAATGAGTATAATTCTATTGAAAAGATTTATATCATAAATGTAGAGCAGACAACAATTGTAAAGGATGAGCCGGCTGAACTTAAATATGAACTTACACAGAATTATCCCAATCCTTTTAATCCCTCTACTCAAATTGTTTTTTCCGTTCCAAGTGATGGATTTGTTGAATTGAAAATTTATAATTTAATGGGGGAGGAAATTAAAAATCTTGTAAGTGGGTTTAAACCCAAAGGAAAGTATTCTGTAACATTCGATGCTGAAAATCTTTCTTCCGGAATTTATATTGCTCAGCTGAGAGCCGAAAGTTTTATACAGACAATTAAAATGAATTTGATAAAGTAAGAGGCATAAATTGAAATACTTGTATCTGCTTTCCATGATTTTATTATTAATACTAATTAACTCATGTGAGTTGAAAGATGAAGAGGTTCAGAATGATTTTAACGGATTTGAGACTCAAGAAACAGCAGATTTGTTTAAGAGCTGTGCTTCTTCCGGTTGCCACGGCGGAAATGAACTTGCACATGGTTTAAGTGTTGAAAACTATGAACTGTTAATGAAAGGGAGTAGAAATAGGCCATTAGAAAATGGCAGTTATTCCGGTGAAGTAATTATTCCTTTCAGTACACAGAAAAGTTTATTGTATCAAATAGTAACAGGCAACAGTGAAAAATTGAATCCAGATCATTCCAATTATTTAAGTGATGTTGAAAAAAACACTTTGAAGAAATGGATTGAAAACGGAGCCAAAAATAATAAAGGAGAAGTCCCGTTTAGCACTTCATCATATAATGTTTATGTCTGCAATCAAGCGGGTGACGCAGTTTCCGTTATTGATGGAGATAACAAAATAGTAAGCAGATTAATAGACCTCAACTTTAACAATTCTATTGAAGCGCCGCATATGGTTAAGGAGTATGGAGATTATGTTTATGTTACAATGATAAGTGCAGGAAAGTTATTAAAAATTAGAAAAAGTGATCAACAGATTGTAGATGAATTGAGTGGTTTATCATATCCGGGAATGATTGAGTTGTACCCGGAGAAGAATAAGTTATATGTTTCAAGATCATCAACAGCACCCGGTAATTACAGCTCCATTTATGTTGTAAATATGAGTGATCTAACTTTAAGAGGTGAGATTGACCTTGTTATTACTGGAGTTCCTCATGGAATTGCATTAGCAAAAAATAGAGAAAGATTATACTGTGCCGACTT
>DJWL01000041.1 GCA_002441545.1 Flavobacteriaceae bacterium UBA6231
CTCAAAGAGAAGATATTGAAGCAGGCAAAATGAAAATTGAATGGGGAAGTCAAATACGTAATTATGTTATGCAACCCTACAAATTGGTTAAAGATGTGAGAACGGGACATGAAACCAGCAATGTTGATGCTGTTATGAATGGAGATATTAGCCCATTTTTAAAAGCTTATTTAATGATGATGGGGCAAAAAGAAGAAGATAAATCATTTTAATATTAAATACTCATGATCAAAATTTATCATAACAATAGATGCAGTAAATCTAGAATTGGATTGAAACTATTAGAAGATTCAGGTAAAGAATTTCAAGTAGTTAATTATTTAGAAAATACTCCTGATGCTAATGAATTAAAGAAAATGATATCCATGCTAGGAATTAAACCAATAGAATTAGTCAGAAAAAATGAATCTATCTGGAAAGAAAATTTTAAAAATAAAAAGTTGACTGATGCAGAGATTATTGATTTAATGGTGCAAAATCCCAAATTAATAGAAAGGCCAATTGTAATAAATGGTAATAAAGCAGTCATTGGTAGACCATCTGAAAAAATAATCGACATATTATAATTGGTATATTTTTAAACATTTTCTTTTAACAAAACATTAACCAATACAGCTTAAACTTTAGGATATTTTTACAGTCTTATATTAAAAATTATAAATGTATAAAATACTCCTAACCACAATTATTACCCTATCGTTTTCTGCTTTGGTGAATTCTCAATCATTATCTGAAAAATCAGGCAATCTTAAATATTCACCTTTAATTAACGCTGGTCTTTCACAACAGAATGATATAAAATCAACAAATTATACCACAACAATACTTAGTGATGTAACCATTACAGGAAATGTGTTTGATAGTGAAACCAATGATCCTTTAGAATATGCTACTGTAAGTTTTTTTAATAAGAAAGAGAATAAAATTGAGACTGGTGGTATTACTGATTCTAAAGGTCATTTCAGTATACCGGTAAAAGCTGGTGTTTATGATATTTCAATAGAATATATCTCATATAAAAAGCAAACTATTTTAAATAGAACCCTTAATAAAAATGAAAATATAGGTAATTTTTATTTAGAAATTAATTTAGAAGCGCTTCAAGCTGTAGAAGTAATAGCAGAACGCACTACTGTTGAGCTAAAATTAGATAAAAAAATATACAACGTAGGGAAAGATTTGACTGTTCGAGGAGGAACAGTGAGTGATGTTTTAGATAATGTTCCATCTGTTTCTGTTGATGTAGAAGGAAATGTATCATTAAGAGGAAATGACAATGTAAAAATACTCATTAATGGTAAACCATCTGGTTTAGTTGGTTTAAACTCTACTGATGCCTTACGTCAGCTTCCAGCTGAATCAATTGAACGCGTTGAAGTTATCACCTCTCCTTCAGCAAGATACGATGCAGAAGGAACCGCAGGAATTTTAAATATTATTTTAAGAAGAAGCAAGTTACAAGGTCTTAATGGTGCAATAACTACAAATGTTGGATATCCTTATTCTGCAGGAATTTCTGGGAATGTAAATTATAGAACCGGTGATTTTAATTTTTTCAACACAACTAGTTATAGCTACCGAGAATCTCCAGGTAAGTCCATAACAAAAACAGAGTATTTTAATGAAAGTGGTCCTAACACATTTTTAAATGAGAATCGTACTTTTGATAGAAACAGTCATGGCTTGAACACCAATTTTGGTGTAGAATGGTACATTACAGATTCTGCTTCTTTAACTACTTCATTGCTTTACAGAGATAGTAATCAAAATCAGGATGCTACCAATACCGTTAGAGAGTTTGACAACATAGGTAATTTATTAAATAAATCTATCAGATTTGACCCAGAAGACAGCAAAGATAACACAACTCAATATTCCGTTAATTATAATAAAATTTTTGATGGTAATAGTGAACATAAACTCACCTTTGATTTTCAATATGAAACCAGTGATGAAGACGAAAAATCACTAATATCTCAAGATGGAAATGATGCAGAACGTGTTGAAACCATTGAAAAGCAAGACAAAATATTATTACAAAGTGATTATGTTTTACCTATTGGTGAACAAAGTCAGTTTGAACTTGGCTACAGGGGTAATTTCAACACATTAGACACAGACTACACTCTTGAGTTTAATAACAATGGTATTTATGAATTAGATACGGATGTAAGCAATAATCTTATTTACAAAGAATACGTTAATGCGCTTTATACACAGTTTGGAAGTAAAATAAAAGATAAGTTTTCATTTTTATTAGGTTTACGCATGGAATCAACAAGAATTTCAATTAACCAAATAACAAGTAATGACCTTCAAAAGAAAAATTATGAATCCTTATTTCCTACAGTAAATTTAGCCTATGAATTTTCTGAAGATCAAAGCATTACTTTTGGATATAACAGACGAATCAGCAGACCCCGTTCTAGATTTATAAACCCTTTCCCTTCACGAAGTAGTGCAACAAATTTATTTCAAGGAAACCCAGATATTGACCCAAGTTTTGCAAATAAAATAGACTTTGGCTATTTGAATAGATTTGGAAAAATAACTTTAAACTCTTCTGTATATTATGAACATGCTACAGATGTATTTACTTTTATAACAGAAGACACTGGGGAAACTGCTTTAGTTGGAGGTACTGAAATACCTGTTATTAAACGTTCTCCAATAAATTTAGCAACCAATGATCGTTATGGGTTTGAATTTACGTTAAATTACAGACCTTCAAACAAATGGAACTTGAATGGTAACTTTAACTTATTCCAATCAAAGACAGAAGGCTTTTATAATGATGTAGATTATGGTGCAGAAAATTTAAGTTGGTTTGCTAGATTAAACAATAAATATACACTGCCTGGTAAAATAGATTGGCAAACTCGTATGATGTACATGGGACCAAGCGAAGATGCTCAAAACAAACGTAAAGGCATGTTTTCTCTTGATTTAGCATTTAGTAAAGATTTATTTAAAGATAAAGCTTCATTAGCTTTTAATGTAAGTGATTTATTAAACACAAGAAAAAGACAAGTTACATCTACTACTTCAACATTTGAAAGCTATAGTGAATTTCAATGGAGACAACGTAGTTTTAACGTATCTTTTACTTACAGATTTAACCAACAAAAGAAACGTGATAGAGAAAATGGTGGACGTGGAAATGGTGGAGAAGATTTTGATATGGAAGGATAAAATTATATATAAAATAAAAAAGGAAGCCAAATTAGCTTCCTTTTTTATTTTATATAATATTCAATTAATGAATTACTGTTTCTCTTTTTGCTTTCTTTTCAGCTCTTATTTCTTTTATACGTTCAATTGATGCACCAAAAATCCAATAAGGAATTACAAAAGTTATTAAAAATATCATTAACCAAAAACCTATAGTTAATATAGTTAAAAATGCTAAAAATCCTAAATATTGGTCAAACGTGAACATAATTGTAAATGCTTTTTTAAAAATTTGAAGCAAATATAAGGTAAACGATGTATTTATACAAAACTTAATTTAAGATTTATTAACACAGTTATTAATTCAAATTAGGTTGTGGTGTCATTCTTAAATAAGGCTTAATCTCTTTATGCCCTTTTGGGAAAAGTGCTGGAATTTGTTCATTAGTTACAGCTGGTGAAATAACAACATCTTCACCATTATTCCAATTAGCTGGTGTTGCAACTTTATGATATGCGGTTAATTGTAAAGAATCAATTACTCTAAGCAATTCATCAAAATTTCTACCTGTTGAAGCTGGATAAGTTATTATCAACTTTATTTTTTTGTCATCACCTATTACAAATACAGAACGCACAGTAAATTTATCACTAGCATTAGGATGAATCATATCATAAAGCTCTGAAACTTTTCTGTCTTCATCTGCAATAATTGGGAAATTTATAGTTGTATGTTGTGTTTCGTTTATATCCTTAATCCAATCGTTATGCGAATCAACATCATCTACACTAAGAGCTACCACTTTTACATTTCTCTTATCAAACTCTGTTTTGTATTTAGCCACCGTTCCTAATTCTGTTGTGCATACTGGTGTGTAATCAGCTGGGTGCGAAAATAAAATACCCCAACTATTACCCAACCATTCATGAAAATTTATTTTTCCTTCTGTAGAATTTGCAATAAAGTTTGGAGCTACATCTCCTAATCTAATTGTTGCCATTTTAATATTTTTTAGTTGATTAATAATCTTAATAAAAAAACAGAAACTTGTTTAAAAAGTAACATGTTTTTTGAGTATTGCTAATTTACCAAATTTTTGAAATAAATTTGACCTCTTAACATTATTTTATATTTAAAAAATAGAAGAAATAAACTATGATTCGTTAAAAAATGAGCTTCAAAAAGTGTAAATTTGTATGTATTTAAATCATATTTAAAATGAATTTTAGAATAGAAAAAGACACTATGGGCGAGGTAAAAGTACCTGCCGATAAACTTTGGGGAGCACAAACAGAACGTTCAAGAAATAATTTTAAAATTGGTCCATCAGCATCAATGCCTTTAGAAATTATTTATGGTTTTGCATATCTAAAAAAAGCAGCCGCTTTTACAAATTGTGAACTTGGTGTTTTACCAATAGAAAAGCGCGATTTAATTGCGCAAGTTTGTGATGAGATTTTAAAAGGAAATCATGATGATCAATTTCCTTTAGTTATTTGGCAAACTGGCTCTGGCACACAAAGTAATATGAATGTCAATGAAGTAATTGCAAACAGAGCGCAACAATTAGCAGGAAAAGTTGTTGGTGAAGGAGAAAAAGCGATTCAACCAAATGATGATGTAAATAAATCTCAATCGTCAAATGATACATTTCCAACAGGGATGCATATAGCTGCTTATAAAAAAGTGGTTGAAACTACTATTCCTGGTGTTAAACAATTGCGTGATACTCTAAAAAAGAAATCTGAAGCATTTAAAAATGTTGTAAAAATTGGCAGAACCCATCTTATGGATGCTACACCTTTAACCTTAGGGCAAGAGCTTTCTGGTTATGTAGCTCAATTAGATCATGGCTTAAAAGCATTAGAAAACACATTACCTCATTTAAGTGAACTAGCTCTAGGAGGAACTGCTGTTGGAACCGGTTTAAACACACCAAAAGGTTATAGTAAACGTGTAGCAGAATATATAGCAAAATTTACTGAACTTCCCTTTATAAGTGCCCCAAATAAGTTTGAAGCACTTGCAGCTCATGATGCTTTAGTTGAAACTTCTGGCGCTTTAAAACAATTAGCGGTTTCGCTAAATAAAATTGCAAACGACATTCGTATGATGGCTTCTGGCCCAAGAAGTGGTATTGGCGAAATCACAATCCCAGCAAATGAACCTGGAAGTTCTATCATGCCAGGAAAAGTAAATCCAACACAATGTGAAGCCTTAACAATGGTTTGCGCACAAGTAATTGGTAATGATGTAGCTGTATCTGTAGGTGGCATGCAAGGACATTATGAATTAAATGTATTTAAGCCTGTTATGGCAGCAAACGTTTTGCAATCTGCTCAATTAATTGGTGAAGCTTGCATGAGTTTTGATGAGCACTGTGCAGTAGGTATAGAACCAAATCATGACATAATAACTAAACTTTTAAATAATTCATTAATGCTTGTTACTGCACTTAATACCAAAATTGGATATTATAAAGCTGCAGAAATAGCAAATACAGCTCATAAAAATGGTACGACATTAAAAGAAGAAGCTGTAAATTTAGGATATGTTACTGCTGAAGATTATGATGCTTGGGTTAAACCTGAAGATATGGTAGGTGTATTAAAATAAATCGTTCAAGAGTATATCTCATTACAATAAAAAAACCTCTCAAATAATTTGAGAGGTTTTTTATTAGATTTTTAATAGAAAATATACCTTAATTTATCTTTTAATAAAAATATTAGTATAGTACCATTCTCCTTCTGAATTTTGTTCTGCAGATACATCAAAATTTGTAAAATCTCCTTCTATATTTTCTTTGTGAGCATCACTTTTTAACCAAGCATTAACCACTGAAGATGCTTGTGTATATCCATAAGCCACATTCTCTGAAACTGTTTTAGCGCCTGCATTTGCTTTTAAATAATTACTTCTTAAGTAAAAATTATCATGAGACACTTCATTTTCAATAACCATATGTTCTGTATGTGTGTAAGCCTGACCTTTTATTATATCCATTTTACCAAGAGGATTTAATCCTAGGCTTAATCTATGATTGTTGATTAATTCTAAAATTTGAATTTCTATAGTTTTTGCTTCAGGAACAACAAGATTTTCATTTAAAGCATTAGCATTATCATCTAAGCTATCTGTAGAACAAGAAAAACTAAAACTAGTCAATAATACTAATAAAAGTAGTCGGGTTAATGATTTCATGGTTAAGTAATTTAGATTTGGTTCAATAAATTTAAACCACTTAACCTGAAGCAAATGTTAAAAAAATGTTAAAATCGATAAAAAACAAACAGATAATCGATTTTTTATGTTTTTAATCGATGAAATGCATGTTAATAATAAATTTTTATGTATTTCATCTGATTTTTATGGAGATAGTCGATCAATTTTCCAATTATAATCCTCTTGAAGGCTAAATCGTATTCTGTCATGTAATCTGTTGGGTCTGCCTTGCCAGAATTCAAATTCAATGGGTTTAACTATATAGCCTCCCCAAAACGAAGGTCTCGGTATTTCTTTTCCTTCAAACTCTTCTTCAAGCTTAATAAGCTTATTTTCTAAAACGTCTCTGCTTTTAATAACGTCACTTTGATTGGATACTATTGCTCCTAACTGACTGCCTCGAGGACGAGATTCAAAATAGCCATCACTTAAGTTTTCCGCTATTTTTTCTGCTTTTCCTTTTATAATGATTTGTCGTTCTGAGCTATGCCAAAAAAATGACAGGCAAACATTGGGGTTTTGCTCTATGGCTCTTCCCTTTTCACTATTATAATTGGTATAAAAAATAAATCCTTCATAAGTATATCGCTTGAGCAATACTACCCTGCTTTTGGGATAGCCATCCAATCCAATGGTTGCTATGGTCATGGCATTGGTCTCTTCTATGTCAAAATGAGTGTCTACTTCATAAAACCATTTTTGAAATAATTCCATAGGGTTATCACCAATATTGCTTTCAAGAAGTTGTTCCTTTTCGTAAGACTTTCTGTAATTGCTTAAATCTGTATTCATTATAAGATTCTCAATAATTATTATGCTCTAATTGTTTTAAATTGCATAAAAAACCCCTAAATTTAATGAATAATTAATAGCAATGCGGTTTGAAGACAGTAAATATTTCAAAGAACTGGAGCATAAAAAATTAGAATTTGGCTTTGGCGATTTTTATTTATGCAATCACTTTTTTGTGTCTGAAATCCATGAAGGGAAGCATTTTGACTGGAATAAGGTCAAGCTTGTTTTGCCTATGATTATTGAACATTACGGAGAAGACGGTAAAGTAGTTTATATTTCCAATAGAATAAATTCATATTCATCAGAGCCTCAATCTTGGGAAAAACTGCTTAAAAAACATCGTCTGATAATAGCCTCTGCCATCGTGTACTACAACAAATTTTCTTTCATCAATGCAACTCTTGAAAAGCATTTTTCAAAAATAAGCATTAAGCGTTGTTTAAGTTTGGATGAAGCTATAGAGTGGGTTGGTAAGCTTAAGGAATTTAATTAAACTCAAATGTTTTGCCGTCTTCGGCTAATTCTACATTCTTAAAAATTGTCTGGGCTTCTGTTTTAAAATATTTCAAACTATCATATCGAGTTGAATAATGCCCTAAAATTAATGTGCCAACGTCGGCTTGTTTTGCAATAGTGGCGGCTTGTTTCGCCGTACTGTGTTTGGTTGGTTCAGCTAATCTTTCATGTTGTTCTAAAAATGTAGATTCATGGTACAAAACATTAACATTTTTTATAATTGGAACAATATCTTCTTTATAAGCGGTATCGCTACAAAAAGCATAACTCAAAGGTTTTTTACCTGATTTTGTTACCAATTTATTCGAGATAAGCTTACCATCTTCATTTACAACGTCAAAACCTTGTTTTAATTTTCTGTAGTAAGCAGTATCTATATTATTTTTTAATACAGCTTCAATTTTTAATTTACGCTCTCCTTCCTTTTCCTTAAAAAGAAAACCATTTGTATATACTCTATGATGCAAAGGAATCGTATAAACTTCTACTTCGTCATCTTCAAAAATTAATTCTGATTCTGTTGAAGTCAACTCATGAAAAATAAGTTGGTAGTTTGTCCAAGAATCTGCCAGTTTCATTTGAAGTGTAATCACTTCTTTAATGCCTTTTGGACCGTAAACATGTAAATCTGCTTCTCTTGTTAGCAATCTAAAAGTTGAAATTAATCCAGCTAAACCAAAAAAATGGTCTCCATGTAAATGCGAAATAAAAATATGCTTAATTCTGTTGAATTTAACTTTATGCTTTCTTAACTGTACTTGAGTTCCTTCTCCACAATCAATTAAAAACATATGGTTTTTAATTTCAATAACTTGAGACGTTGGATTTGTTAATTCTCTTGGAGTTGCACTATAACAGCCTAAAATTGTAAGTTTCATCTAAAAACCTAAATCCCTTTCCATCTCTTCCATTTCAATAATATCATATGCCTCTTGCAAAGTTGGCACGACTACTATTTCATCTGGAGTTTCATCTAAATCTATTTTATCTGAAACGATAACAAAAGAATGTTTTGATTTTCTATGGGCATTTGAAAGTTCTAAAAATTCTAAAATATCTTGTAAACTCAACTTATTCAAACTTGTTAAGTTCAGAATAATATTATCGTTTTTAAGCTTTGAGTAAACATCTTGAATTTTTTTAACTAACTCAACCAAAGTCGCTTTTTCTTGAGTGATTATAGAAATATTTCCGTTTTGATCTAAAATCATATTAATGCTTAATTTTTGATGCTAATAAGTAGATAACTGCCATTCGTATTGCAACACCGTTTTGTACCTGTTCTAAAATGATTGATTGTTTAGAGTCGGCCACATCACTCGTAATTTCTACACCTCTGTTGATTGGCCCAGGATGCATAATGGTTATTTCTTTATCCAACGAATCTAAAAACTCTTTATTAACGCCATACTGTTGTGTATATTCTCTAGTAGTTGGAAAATAGCTTATATCCATTCGTTCATTTTGAACACGTAACATATTAGCCACATCACACCAGTTAAGAGCCTTTCGCAAATCAAGCTCAACCTTAACACCTAATTTATCTATATATTTAGGAATAAGAGTTTTTGGACCACAAACCATTACATTGGCGCCTTGAAGTTGTAAAGCAAAAATGTTTGATAAAGCCACGCGACTATGTAAAATATCACCAACTATTACAATATTTCTACCTTTAACTTCTCCGTATTTTTCTCTAATTGAATATGAATCTAGTAAAGCTTGTGTTGGATGTTCATGTGCACCATCTCCAGCATTAACAATACTTGCTTTTACATGCTTTGATAAAAACACACCTGCTCCGGGATTGGGATGTCGCATAACAACCATATCTACTTTCATTGACAAGATATTGTTAACGGTATCTATAAGTGTTTCTCCTTTTTTTACAGATGATTGTGCTGAAGAAAAATTGATAACATCTGCAGACAGCCTTTTTTCTGCTAGTTCAAACGATAGTCGTGTTCTAGTTGAATTTTCAAAAAATAAATTGGCAATGGTAATATCTCTAAGCGAAGGAACTTTTTTAATGGGTCTATTAATCACTTCTTTAAAATGATCGGCAGTTTCAAAAATAAGTTGAATATCTTGTTTGTTAAGATATTTGATTCCTAATAAGTGATTGACACTTAACTCGCTCATGGGTCATTATTTATTTATTAAGTAAACTGAGTCTTCTCCGTCATTTTCTACCCAATTCACTTTTACTTTTTCATCATTTATTACATCTACTTGTCTACCTCTATAATCAGGTTGAATAGGTAAATGTCTACTAAAACGTCTGTCAATTAGTGTTAATAATTCAATTTCGTTTGGTCTTCCAAAGGATTGTATAGCAGTCAAAGCTGCTCTAATACTTCTTCCTGTATAAAGTACATCGTCAATAAAAACAACTGTTTTATTTTCTACAATGAAGTTTATATGGGTTGAATTGGCTTCAAGAGGTTTATCTCCTCTTCTAAAATCATCTCTAAAGAAAGTTATGTCTAAAAACCCTAATTGAATGTTTTTAACTTTATAATCGTCTTTTAAAATTTTAGCTATTCTATTTGCTAAAAAAACGCCACGAGGCTGTAAACCAATTAAAACGGTATTTGAAAAGTCGTTATGTTTTTCAATAAGTTGACAAGCCAATCGGTGAAGAATGATGTTTACCTCTTTTTCGTTAAGTAAAACTTTTTGACTCATATACTATCCAAACGTATTTGGAATACAAATGTAATGCAAAAATTTAAAAATATTAGTTTAAAAATTGGTTAAATAAAAAAAGCCTTCAATTTCTTGAAGGCTTTAATTTTATAAAAAAATTCCTTTATTATAGAATAACAAAAAAATTATTTTTTTGCTTTCCCTTTTGCAGGTTTACCATCCATTTTATCTTTAAGAGCTTGTAAAGCTTCATTTGCATCACCAATAGTTGGTTTTGCTTCTGCTGCTTGATCTGCTACCTTTTTAGCTGCTGCTTTAACGTTAGCTATTTCTTCAGCCTTAAATATTGCTGTATGAGAAGCAACTACACGTTTAAACTCTTTATTGAATTCAATGATTTTAAATTCAGCAGATTCTCCTTTTTTAAGTTTTTTACCATCTTCTTTTTCAAGGTGACGAGTAGGAACGAATGCTACAATATCTTCGTTAAATTCAACTGTTGCACCTTTATCAACGATATCAGTGATTTCAGCTGTATGAACTGTATCTAAAGCGAAGTCAGTTTCATAAACATCCCAAGGATTTTCTGTAGTTTGTTTGTGACCTAAGCTTAATTTACGTCCATCAACATCTAATTCTAATACAACAACATCTAATTTATCTCCAACAGCACAGAATTCACTTGGATGTTTAATTTTCTTAGTCCAAGATAAATCAGAGATATAAATTAATCCGTCAATACCTTCTTCTAATTCAACAAACACACCAAAGTTTGTAAAGTTACGAACCACACCAACATGTTTAGAACCTACTGGATATTTACCAGTAATATCTGTCCATGGATCTGGGGTTATTTGTTTAATACCTAGTGACATTTTACGCTCTTCTCTATCTAAAGTTAAGATGATAGCTTCTACTTCGTCTCCAACAGAAACGAAATCTTGAGCTGAACGCAAATGAGTTGACCATGACATTTCTGATACGTGAATTAAACCTTCAACGCCATCGGCAACTTCAATAAATGCACCGTAATCTGCAATAACAACCACTTTTCCTTTTACTTTATCTCCTACTTTTACAGTATCAGCTAAAGCTTCCCAAGGATGCTTGCTTAATTGTTTTAAACCTAATTGGATTCTAGATTTGTTTTCATCAAAATCAAGAATTACAACATTAAGTTTTTGATCAAGTTCAACAATTTCGTTTGGATGATTAATTCTAGACCATGATAAGTCTGTAATGTGAATTAACCCATCAACACCACCAAGATCGATAAATACACCATAAGAAGTTACGTTTTTAACAATACCTTCTAGTACTTGACCTTTTTCTAATTGACCAATAATTTCTTTCTTTTGTTCTTCAATATCAGCTTCAATTAAAGCTTTATGAGAAACTACTACGTTTTTGAATTCGTGGTTGATTTTAACAACTTTGAATTCCATAGTTTTATTTACAAATTGATCGTAATCTCTAATTGGTTTTACATCAATTTGAGAACCTGGTAAGANNTCATACCACCTTTAGTTCTACATTTAACGAAACCATTAACGATTTCACCAGATTCATGAGCCGCATTAACACGATCCCATGCTTTAATTACTCTAGCTTTTCTGTGAGATAATACTAACTGTCCAGTTGCATCTTCACGTACGTCAATTAATACTTCTACTTTGTCCCCAACTTTTAAGTTAGGATTGTAACGAAATTCGTTTAAAGAAATTACACCTTCAGATTTTGCATTAATGTCAATAATAGCGTCACGATCAGTGATGTGAACTACTTTTCCAATAACTACTTCATCATTAAGAGTGTCAACGAAATTTTCTGCTACTAATTTTTCAAATTCTTTAAGTTGTTTGTCATCAACTTCATCAATACCTTCTTGGTAGTTGTGCCAGTTAAAATCTTTTAAGAATTTTTCGGGATTTGCTTGAGCTTCAGATACTACTGGAGCTTCTACAGTTGCTGCTTCAACAGCCTCAACTTCAGCTTGTTTTGCTTTTTCAGCCATGTGCTGATTTAATTTTTGTATTCTGTATGCTACGGAAGATTTTAAGCGATTAACACACAGAAGTGTTGTTATTTTTTAGTTCCATTCCTCTTGTCTAACCGTAAATTCGCCAAAAGGAGTGCAAAAATACGTATTATTAACTTAATTACCTAAAAATGAACAAATAAATTAATGTGTCTTTAAATTGCTTCTTGTTTCTAAATATTTAAAAAAACTTAACCTTTGATTAACAATTATAGTTAAAAAAATATTAACTTGTATTACAGAATAAACACTTAAAAAGTAAACATTATGACAATAAAAGCAAAATACCAAGCCGTTTTAGATTTAGGTGAAACCTTAAATATTAAAGATGGTAATGTTACCGAAGAAAACGGTGTGTTAAAAGTAAAAGGAATGGCAAAAACCCAATACGAAAAAGATTTGATTTGGGATAAAATAAAAGAAATTGGCGGACAAAATCCTACTGATATTTTAGTAAACATTACTGTAGCTGACACTAGTATGTATCATAAACATACTGTGAAAAGTGGTGAAACTTTAGGTAAAATCGCTAAGCATTATTACAAAAATGCTGCTAAATACAAAGAAATATTTGAAGCTAATACAAATATTTTAAAGAACCCTGATTTAATTCATCCAGGTCAAGAATTAATTATTCCAAAACTATAATATTATATTAGATTTTTTAAACTTAAAACAAATACTACTAATTTAAAAATAAAGCAAACTATTCTTCTAATGATATGATTTAAATTATCAATTTAAATAGCAATATGTCAAAATAACACAAACCTTATATTGTTGGATTTAAAATTATCGAATTAAATATTGTAAAGTTAATCTGATAATTAATTGCTTTTAACTAAAAACCACCCAAAAAGGTCTTTTTTAAAATTAAATCAAATATATTTGATAAACCAACCAAATTTACCAAATAATAAATGAATTAAAATCTTATTTAAATAACCTTTTTATTATGAAAAAAACTACACTATTATTTTTATTTACAACTTTAAGTTTTTTAACTTATTCACAAGAAATCACACTAATTGATTTTGGTTCTAATAATTTCCTAACAGCAGGTAATTGGAATAACATTACCAATGCTACTTTAACTGGTTCTAATGATTTAATTGATGACCAAGGAAACCTTACTGGTGAAACACTCTCAATTACAGACGCATTTGACGATGATCCGGGCGAATTGGGCACAACAACTCCCGATGGAAGCTTACCTTTTCCTAGTAATTCAACAATAGATTTTTTCTTTGGAGAAGATGTTGATTTTACCCCTAGTGGAGGTACCGCAAGTAATGAGCCTACAGGAGGATTTACACTTTCTGGTTTAGAAGCAGGAAAGTATTATTCTTTTAAAATTTTTGCGTCTAGAGCGGGAGTTAGTGACAATAGAGAAACCTTATATACTATTACAGGTAATTCTGGCGACCAAACAGCTACTTTAGATGCAGCTAATAATACCGCTAACGTAGCTGCCATTTTTAATGTTTTACCAACTGCTGGTGGTGAAATTACCATTCAAGTTGAAAAAGGACCAAACAATAATAATACACCAAATGGTTTTTACTACATAGGAGCTATTGAGATGACAAAAACAGACGTTGCTTTATCTTCAGATAGTTTTAGTTTTAACGGTTTAGTTAACATTTATCCAAATCCATCTTCAAAATACATTAACATAAGTTACAGCCTAAAAGAAGCTGCCAAAGTTAAAATGAGTGTATACAACATTAATGGTAAAGCTGTAAAAACAATTTTAAATGAAAAAAAATCTGTTGGTAGTTTTATTGAAACATGGGACAGATCTAATGTAGCTTCTGGATTATATATTTTAGAAATTGATGCAGATGGAAGAAAATATAACTCTAAAATAGTTTTAGAATAAACATTTATACATTATATTTCAAACAAAAAAGGCAATCTAAACGATTGCCTTTTTTGTTTATTATCTTTTCAACACAACATTAACCAAATCGAGAATAGTTTTGAATTGTTCTTCTAATGACATATTTGAATTATCAATTTCAATAGCATCATTTGCTTTATATAATGGTGAATCATCTCTTGTAGAATCTAAATAATCGCGCTCTTCAACATTCTTTAATACATCTTCATAGCTAACATTATCTCCTTTAGCTTTCAACTCATCATATCGTCTTAAAGCTCTAGTTTCAGCAGAAGCTATCATAAATAATTTAATTTCAGCATTTGGAAAAACAACAGTACCAATATCACGTCCATCCATAACAATTCCCTTTTCTTCCCCCATTTTTTGTTGCTGCTTTACTAACAATTTTCTTACTTGAGGAATAGCAGAAACTTTACTAACAAAATTTGAAACTTCTAAAGTTCTAATTTCTTTTTCAACGTTAATTCCATTTAAATAAACTTCGGCAAAGCCTAAATCCTTATTGAATTTAAAACTTACCGAAACATTATCAAGCTTTGATATAAGTTCTTCAACATTAAAATTATGTTCATCAATCAACCCATTAGTCATGGCAAAATAAGTGATAGCTCTATACATGGCGCCTGAGTCAATATAAACATAGCCTAAATGTTTAGCAAGTTGTTTAGCTACTGTACTTTTTCCTGTTGAAGAAAACCCATCTATGGCAATTGTTATCTTTTTCTGACTCATATTTATTGCAAATCTATTTGCAATCCAAAAAAGTTTGAATTGGCTGCACTTGTATATTTAGCATGTGTATAGCTAAATCGCATTTTATTAAGCTTTATGGAAAACCCTGCTGACAAGCCTGAAAAATTACGTTGGTCAACAATCCGCAGTTCTTCTGCTCTTCTGAAATTATATCCTAAACGAATATTAAAACCGCCTTCAGGAAACAATTCTGCTCCTAAAATGGTATGTCTTATTACTTTTCCTAAAAAACCAACTTTTTCTGGTGTTTGGTTACCTGATAAATCCGAGGTAACACGAGCAGGATTTGAAACAGCTATTGGCCATTCTTGTAAATTTTCTAAGGTAATATGCCAACGAATTGGTACATTTTCTAAGCGTTGAGACAAGCCTAAATCAATTTCAAATGGTAAAGGTTCATTCAATCCAGCATAGGTTGTTATTTGAGTTCCAAGATTTCTCAAAACCAAAGCTGCACGAAAATCTAAATCTTCATTGATGTAAAGTAAACCTAAATCGGTCGCAACTCCTAGTGAATTATATTGCTCTAATTTTGAAGTAATAAATTTAACATTAGCTCCAAAATAAAAGTCACTATATCCTATTTGTAAAGCATAACCAAATGATAATGCAGCCTCGTTTCCTGTAAACGTGCCTGTAGAAACTCCATTTTCATCATACCCATCAAAAGTTCCATAATTTATATAAGTTATTCCAGCATGAAACGTTTGTGTGCGTCTATCAATAGTATAAGCGTAAGAAGCTGTGCCGTAACTAATACCTCCTAAATAACTTGTGTAATTTAATGCCAATTGATTATCCATATCAGGATTTATAGTTGCTGGATTATAGAGTCCTTGAGCAACATCGTAATCTACATTGGTAAGCACTTTACCACCAAGCGCTGCCTGACGAGGTGATGAAACCAAATTTAAAAATTGATAGGTAGATTCACCTCCAACTTGCGCATTGGTTACAACACTAATTAATAAACAAAAAAACGTGATAATTCTCTTCAACATATAGAGCGCAAAGTAACTAAATCTATCTTAGAACGAAAGCAGCTTAGAAATATTTTAAATCATAAAAAACCTCGAAGTAAATCGAGGTTGAAAAATTATAATGTCTTAGCGTTTTGAACCTTTTGATTGGTGAGTGCTGTTTTAATAACATCACTCATATCTGTAACATAGTGAAACGTTAATCCTTTTAAATATTCAGGTTTAATTTCTTCAATATCGCTTCGGTTATCTTCACAAAGTAATATTTCTTTAATTCTAGCTCTTTTTGCTGCCAAAATCTTTTCTTTGATTCCTCCAACAGGAAGTACTTTACCACGTAATGTAATCTCACCTGTCATGGCTAAACTTTTCTTCACTTTTCTTTGAGTAAATAAAGACACTAATGATGTTAACATTGTTACTCCAGCACTTGGTCCATCTTTTGGTGTTGCTCCTTCTGGTACGTGAATGTGTACATTATAAGAATCAAAAACTGTTGGGTTAATTCCAAAATCTTCAGCATTTGATTTAATATATTCCATAGCTATGGTGGCAGATTCTTTCATGACAGTTCCAAGGTTTCCTGTTATTGTCATGGTTCCTTTTCCTTTTGACAAAATTGATTCAATGAATAAAATATCACCACCAACACGTGTCCAAGCTAAACCTGTAACCACACCGGCAACGTTATTATTTTCATATTTATCGCGTTCTAATTTTGGACCACCTAAAACTTCAACAATATCTTCATTTGATATTTTGACATTATAGGCTTCTTCCATAGCTATATTTTTTGCAGCATATCTAACCATTTTTGCTATTTGCTTTTCTAAGCTTCTAACACCAGACTCACGCGTATAGCCTTCAACAATTTTTTCTAATTGAGGCTTCGCTATTTTTAAGTGTTCTTCGTTTAAACCGTGTTCTTTTAATTGCTTTGGAAGTAAATGACGTTTAGCAATTTCCACCTTTTCTTCAATGGTATAACCAGTAACATTTATTATTTCCATTCTGTCTAACAAAGCAGGTTGAATGGTTGATAAACTATTACAAGTTGCGATAAACATAACTTTAGATAAGTCATACCCCATTTCTAAAAAGTTATCATAAAACTCATTATTTTGTTCTGGGTCAAGCACTTCTAACATAGCAGAAGATGGGTCACCTTGATGAGAATTTGATAATTTATCAATTTCATCTAAAACAAAAACCGGATTCGATTTTCCTGCTTTTTTAATACTCTGAACAATACGACCTGGCATAGCACCTATATAGGTTTTTCTATGACCTCTTATTTCTGCTTCATCACGTAAACCACCTAATGACATACGCACGTATTCTCTCCCTAAAGCCTCGGCAATAGACTTTCCAAGAGACGTTTTTCCAACACCTGGAGGACCATATAAACACAAAATTGGAGATTTCATGTCATTCCTCAATTTTAAAACTGCCAGATGCTCTATGATTCTTTTCTTAACATCTTCTAAACCAAAATGATCTCTATCAAGAATTCTTCTAGCACGTTTTAAATCAAATTTATCTTTGCTAAACTCATCCCAAGGCAAATCTAAAAATAAGTCTAAATAATTTCTTTGAATGGAATATTCAGCAACTTGAGGATTCATGCGTTGCATTTTAGCTAATTCCTTTTCAAAATGAGATTCAACTTTTTCATTCCACTTTTTAGTTTTGGAACGCATGCGCATTTCCTCAATTTCCTCGTCATGACTTACTCCACCAAGTTCTTCTTGAATGGTTTTCATTTGTTGATGTAGAAAATATTCGCGCTGCTGTTGGCTCATATCCATTTGCACTTTGGACTGAATATCGTTTTTAAGTTCTAATTTTTGAAACTCAACATTCATGTATTTAAGAGTTTCTAAAGCACGTTTTTTTAAGTCATCTATTTCTAAAAGACTTTGTTTTTCAGCAACAGAAAGATTCATGTTTGAGGATACAAAATTTATCAAAAACGAATTACTTTCTATGTTTTTTATAGCAAAAGAAGCTTCGCTTGGAATATTTGGACTATCCTTAATAATTTGAAGCGCTAAATCTTTTATAGAATCAATAATAGCAACAAACTCCTTATTGCTCATTGCTGGCCTAGCCTCAGGAATTTCTCTGATTGTAGCATTCATGTAAGGCTCTTCAGTAATAACTTCGGCAACTTTAAAGCGTTTTTTACCTTGAATAATAACCGTTACATTTCCATCAGGCATTTTTAAAACACGTAAAATTCTTGCAACTGTGCCAGTTTCATGAATATCTTTAGCTGTTGGATCTTCAATAGATTCATCTTTTTGAGCCACTACTCCAATAACCTTGTTCCCTTTATTGGCATCGTTTATCAATTTAATCGACTTATCTCTACCAGCAGTAATTGGAATAACAACACCAGGAAAAAGCACGGTATTTCTTAAAGGTAAAATTGGTAATACTTCAGGTAAAACTTCTTTATTTATTTCTTCTTCATCTTCAGGTGTCATCAAAGGAATTAATTCTGAATTCTCATCAAACTCTTGGAATGACAAACTGTCAAGGCTTATAAAATTAGATTTCTTCATATATGTTTTCAAGTCAATATGTCACTGAAAGACCATTGACAATTTTTTATATTTTGTGTTTTACATTTAAAATAACTGAATATCAATACTTTAAATTATATTTTTAATATTCATTTATATACTAATTTCAATTGCTATGCCATAAACACATTTATAATCTTGAAATTTTAAATGAGTTATATAATTACAAATAAAAATTACATCTTCCCTGCTTTCTTCAAAACAAAAAGTAAAACTATTGGTATGGCTAATAAAACAATCATCAATACATTTTCTTTAAACAACCAAGACGCTAAAATTAAAGTTATAATATAACCTCCAATAGCACCACCAAAATGAGCATCGTGCCCTATATTACCAATTCTGTTTTTCATTCCATAAATGGAGTATAATAAATATCCTATTCCAAAAATATAAGCAGGTATAGGAATTGGTATAAAAAATATGTACAAACTCATTCCTGGTTGCAATAAAATAGCTGAATAAATAATACCCATAACTGCACCACTAGCACCTACAGCACTATAATGATATTCGTCTTTATGAAAGTATAAAGACAGTAAACTACCCAATATTAAACTGCCAACATAAATAATTACAAAACTTAAAACACCTAAATCACCAATAACAACACTTGCAAAAAAGTATAATGAAAACATATTAAAAAACAAATGAGCATTATCTGCATGTAAAAACCCCGAACTAAACATTCTAAACTGTTCTCCTCTTCTTATAGCTCCTACATTGAATTTATACTTTTCAAAAAAACCAAAATCACTAAATCCTTTATAGGATATAATTACATTGGCAGCAATAATAATTATGGTAACTAAATCTAATTTGCTCATGAGGTTTAAACGTTTAAAAAATTTATAACATATATTTGTCGTTGCAAATTTAAAATTAATTAATGCAATTTCTTGTTTACATTATAGTTTATCCGTTTTTGTGGATTATTTCAATATTACCTTTTAGAGTATTATATCTTTTTTCAGACTGCATTTATGTTCTTATTTACTACATCATTGGATATAGAAAGAAAACGGTGAACGAAAATTTAAGGCTTGTTTTCCCTAATAAAACAGAAACTGAAATAGCACAAATTAGAAAAAAATTCTATCATCATTTGTGTGATATGTTTTTAGAAATGGCTAAAACCATGAGCATTTCTGAAACTGAGTTAAAGAAACGATTTAAAATTATTAATCCAGAAGAATTTAAACGTTTAGAATCTCTAAATAAAAGTATCATACTCATTTTTGGTCATTATGCCAGTTGGGAATGGTCTATTGTTATTCAAAACTATATTAATTTTAAAGGGCTGGCAGTTTATAAAAAATTAGCAAATCCTTATTTTGATAAATTAGTGCAAGCAATTAGGTCGAAATTCAATACTTCACTTATTAGTACCAAAGAAACTATAACATATATAAATAATCTTGAAAGCAAAAGCATAAAAAGTATTACAGGATTTATAAGTGACCAATCGCCAAAAATTAGTAATGATGTCTATTGGAGCACGTTTATGGGAATACAAGTTCCTTGTTTTACAGGAGCTGAACGATTAGCAAAAAAACTGGATTTCACAACTGCTTATTTAAAAGTAACCAAAGTAAAACGTGGATTCTATGAAGCTGAAGTTATAACACTTGCAGAAAACTCTTTAGAATATCCTGATTACAAATTAACCGATATGTTTTTACAAGAAGTTGAAAAACAAATTTATGAAGTGCCTGAATATTATTTTTGGACGCATAAAAGATGGAAGCATCGCGAAAAATTCATTAATAAATAGATTGCATTTCAATAAATAATTTAAAGCTTTTTGTTTAAACCTTTAAAGAACCACGAAATCCCCTAGCCGCATAATAAGATTCTGCGCCGTTGTGATAAATAAAAACATTGCCATAGCGAAAATCAGCAAAAATAGCACCGCCTCTTTTTCTTATATCAGTAGGTGTTTTTAACCAACTGGATGTTTTTGTATCAAAATCACCAAATGTTTGTAGCTGCCTGTACTGTTCTTCTGTTAAAATTTCAATGCCCATACTAGCAGCCATATCAATGGCATTATTTTTTGGTTTAAATTGTTTTCTAGTTTCTAATGCTTCATGATCGTAACAAACACTTCTTCGTTCTTTAGGGCTTTCTGGTGAGCAATCACAAAAGACATATTCATTAGTATTCTTATCAAAACCAATAATGTCTGGTTCTCCACCAGTTTTTTCCATTTCATTTAGTGACCAAAATTTTTCGGTATTCGATTCAATCTTCATTTTAACTTCATCCCATTTAAGACCTTCATGTCTATTCATGTTTTTCTCAAAACGAGCCTTTAATATGTTTAATAGAATTGTTCTTTGTTCTGCTGATAATTCCTTAGTTTTATTCATTCCTTTGAGGTTTTATCTTAATTTTTATTAGCAATCACGCCAATCTCCTTAATAAATTTATCAGCCAAAGTATCTGCTTCTTGTTGTGACTTTGCTTCGGTATAAATTCTAATAATAGGCTCTGTATTGCTTTTTCGTAAATGCACCCAACTTTCAGGAAAATCAATTTTTACACCATCAATCGTGGTCAGTTGTTCATTATTGTAACGCTTTTCTATCTCTTTTAAAATACCATCCACATCTAAACCAGGCGTTAATTCTATCTTCTTTTTACTCATAAAATAGTTTGGATAAGTTTTTCTAAGTTCACTCACTTTCATCTGTTTATCTGCTAATAAACTTAAAAACAATGCTACACCAACAAGTGCATCTCTGCCATAATGAGATTCAGGATAAATAATACCGCCATTTCCTTCACCACCAATAACAACCTTGTTCTTTTTCATTAATTTAACGACGTTAACTTCTCCAACGGCACTGGCTTCATAAGTTCCTCCATATTTTTCGGTAACATCTCGCAATGCTCTTGTTGAACTCATATTGCTTACGGTATTCCCAGGAGTTCTGCTCAAAACATAATCTGCACAGGCAACCAATGTATATTCTTCCCCAAACATTTCTCCATTTTCATCCATAAAAGCCAATCTATCTACATCAGGATCCACAACAATACCAAAATCAGCTTTATGCTTTTTTACAGCTTCAGATAAATCTGTTAAATGTTCTTTTAAAGGCTCTGGATTATGAGGAAACTGTCCATTTGGCTCGCAATATAATTTCACGACATGAACACCTAAACGATCTAAAAGTAACGGAATAGCTATACCTCCAGTAGAATTAACACCATCTACAACCACTTTAAAACGTGCTTCTTCAATTGGTTTTACGGTTACTAGTGGTAAATCTAAAACCTCAATAATATGTAAATCTATATAAGCTTTGTTTTTTGTAATCTTTCCTAAACTATCAACATCAGCAAATAACATATCATCACTTTCAGCAATTTCTAAAATTTTAGCACCCTCAACATCGTCTAAAAACTCGCCCTTAGCATTTAAAAGCTTTAAAGCATTCCATTGTTTTGGATTATGACTAGCTGTAAGTATAATACCTCCATCGGCATGTTCCATAGGGACAGCCAATTCAACAGTTGGCGTAGTAGAAAGTCCTAAATCAACTACATGAATCCCAAGTCCAACCAACGTATTCATAACCAAATTTTGTATCATTTCTCCAGAAATCCTAGCATCTCTACCAACAACAACTTTATAATGCTCTTTGTCTCTCTGTTGTTTAATCCATGTACCATAAGCCGATGCAAATTTAACTGCATCAATAGGAGTTAAATTATCACCTACTTGCCCTCCAATAGTTCCTCTAATTCCTGAAATTGATTTTATTAGTGTCATATTTGAATGTTATTTTTAACAAACCTACATATTTTTCTAGCTTACATTTTAATATTTAATAAAAAATATTTAAACGAATATTTTAAAGTTAAAGTACAAAACATCCATTTGAATTTGTAAATTTCCCCAATGAATTACTTAGCACATATATATCTTTCAGGAGAAAATAACCTTGTTACCATTGGAAATTTTATTGCTGATGGCATTAAAGGAAAAGATTATGAATATTATCCTAAAGATATTCAGATAGGTGTTTTATTACATAGAAACATTGATACGTTTACTGATGCTCATAAAACCGTAAGAAAAAGCACCAAAAGGTTGCATAAAAAATACAGCCATTATTCAGGAATTATTGTTGATATGCTTTACGATCATTTTTTGGCCAAAAACTGGAAAAAATATTGTGATATCCCTTTAAAAGAGTATGCTGAATCATTTTATGATTCTTTGGAAACTCATTATGAAGTTTTACCAATTCGTATTCAAAAAATGATGCCTTATATGTTAACTGATAACTGGTTGGTGAGCTATGCTTCAATTGATGGAATCACTAGAGCATTAGAGGGCATGAACAGGAGAACAAAAAACAAATCGGGCATGAATGAAGCTGTGAACGAACTTGAAGAGTTTTATGAAGCTTTTGAAAATGAGTTCACTATTTTCTTCGATGAGCTCATGGAATTTTCAAAAAATAAATTAAAAGAAATAGAACATAAAATCAACCAAAAATGAAAAGAACTTTATATGTATTATTCCTAATATTATTGTGTCTTTCTTGTAACACAACCAAAACTGAAGTTAAAAAAAGTAATAAAAGAGGTCTAATTTCTAAACATGGTATGGTTGTATCTGCACGCATAGAAGCTTCACTAATTGGAGTAGATATTTTAAAAAAAGGGGGCAATGCTTTCGACGCTATGGCTGCAACCGGATTAGCTTTAGCTGTATCATATCCTTTTGCTGGAAATCTTGGAGGTGGTGGTTTTATGGTTTACAGAAAAGCTAATGGTGATATTGGAGGCATTGATTATAGAGAAAAAGCACCTTTAACAGCAACAAAAAACATGTTTTTAGATGAAAATGGTGAAGTTATTCCTAATAAAAGTACATTAGGTTCTTTATCTGTTGGCGTTCCAGGGAGCATTGCAGGTATTTTTGAAGTACATGAGAAATTTGGAAAGTTACCAATGAAAGATATTCTTGAACCTGTAATAGCCCTTGCTTACAAAGGCGTAATTGTTACTAAAAATCAAGCAAATAGATTTAATAATTATCAAGATCAATTTCGGTCAGTAAATAAAGATTCTCTTATATTTTATAAAGATTGGAAAGAAAATGACACCATTAAATATCCTGCTTTAGCAAAAACTTTAGAACGTATTTTAAAAAATGGTAAAGATGAATTTTACAAAGGAGAAACAGCTAAAATACTGGTTAAGTTTTTAAAAGATAATGGTGGTATTATTACTGAAGAAGATTTAGCAAATTATAATGCAAGATGGAGAACACCGATTACTTTTAGTTATGACGATTTAAAAATTATATCCATGTCGCCGCCTTCAAGCGGAGGTATTTGTTTAGCACAAATTATGAAAATGATAGAACCATTTGATTTATCAGATTATGGTCCAAATTCATTAAAAGCAATCCAAGTTATTACAGAAGCTGAGCGTCGTGCATATGCTGATAGAAGTTATTATTTAGGCGACCCAGATTTTGTCTCAATTCCAACTGATGAACTTACAAGTAATGCCTATTTAAAATCAAGAATGGCAGATTTCTCTTTTGAAAAAGCAACATCATCAGCAAGTGTGTCGCATGGCAATATTGGAGTTGTTGAAAGTAATGAAACAACTCATTATTCAATTATAGATCAATTTGGAAATGCTGTTTCGGTAACAACTACATTAAATGGAGCTTATGGTTCTAAATTATATTGTTCAGAACTTGGCTTTTTCTTAAATAATGAAATGGACGATTTTAGCAGTAAACCAGGAGTTCCTAATATGTTTGGATTGATTGGAGCTGAAGCCAATAGTATTGCTCCAGAAAAAAGAATGTTAAGTTCTATGACACCAACCATTGTTGAAAAAAACGGAAAATTATTTATGTCAGTTGGAACGCCTGGTGGTTCAACAATTATTACATCGGTACTTCAAACCATATTAAATGTTCATGAGTATAATATGACTATGCAAGAAGCTGTTGATGCACCAAGATTTCATCATCAATGGTTGCCAGATGTTATTCAAATGGAACCAAATTCCTTTGACAAAAATTTAATAAACCAACTTGAAAATAAAGGATATATCATCAATGAAAAAGACTCACCAGTAATTGGTAAGGTAGATGGAATCATGGTTCTAACCGATAAAACGTTAGAAGGTGGTGCAGATCATCGAGGTGATGATACGGCTGTCGGTTTTTAAGGTTTTTATTCAATCTAATCAATTCTATTTAATAATTTAGCCTTGATTTTTAGATTATTACCCATAATTATCTGTTAACCTATTTCATGAAAACCAAAAAGACTTTCAAAATAATTACTGGTGTTATAGTGTTTTTAACATTACCAAGCATATTATTTTTTGGTTTCATTTTTTTTAAATACAACGAAGATTTTCCTATTGGTGTTCAAGGACAAGCTGCCGATAATTTAGCTTATAAAATGCTTGATGCTTTAGATTATGATGCTTATAAAAACACCAATTATATTGAATGGAGCTTTAAAAAACTGCATCATTATAAATGGAAAAAATCCAGTAATACCTGTTCTGTTTTTTGGGAAGACAATAAAGTTGATTTAAACCTAAACAATAGCTCTTTAAATAAAGCTTACATACACGGATTTAAGGTTGAAGGAGACATAGGTGAAAATCTCATTGAAAAAGCCATATCTTATTTTAACAATGACTCTTTTTGGTTGATCGCCCCATATAAAGTATTTGATTTTGGAACTGAAAGACGATTAGTTACACTTGAAAACGGTAAAAAGGGATTACTGGTTACTTATACAAAAGGTGGTACAACTCCAGGCGATTCCTATTTATGGATACTTGACAACACTGGATTTCCTGTAAGTTTTAAAATGTTTACTTCTGTCATTCCTATTCAAGGTCTTGAATCTTCATGGTCAAATTGGACTACTACAGAAAGTGGGGCAAAATTACCCACTTTCCATAATATTTTATTCTTAGGAATTGAAATCACTAATGTTAAAGCCACAAATTAAGTTCAGCTTAGCTTGATTTTTGCCCAACAAACTGTTGTGTTTTCAATTTAAACAACACATTAAAGGTTGTTAAGCTGCCATAGTTTCTTGTAATATATTGCTGTAAATCTATTTTTTCTTGTTCATCTAAATTACTCGAGTTAATTTTTTGTTCCATAACTCGTAAACGGTCACGTACCATAGTGATTTTATGAAAAAAAGTGTCAATTGGAATTTCACTTGCCTTTAAACTGGTGTCTCCAGGCTCTAAAATTAACTTCCCTCCTTTCCATTTATCAGCAATTGGAACAATTTCAGTCACATCACTCCATTTTTTTAATATTTCTGTAAGACTTCTTTCAACATCAAAAAAACTAACAGTATCCACTTCATTTTCAGTAGATTCAATAACTTCAAATTCACTGTCTAAGTCTATAGTTTCTAGTCCGTTTTCAATAAAAGTCACCCAATAATGTTTTGAAGATACATTTGTAATAACACCTTTGCCATATTCTGAGTGATTAATTCGAGAGCCAATTCCTAATAGTTTCATATTTGTCTTTAATTGATTTCATATAACAATTATAATAAATCTAACAGTATCGACAATTAAAAATTAGCACTAAAATTGTAACTTTGCACTTTTGCAAATTTATGAGTCAATTTGATGATTGTATTGAGGTACAAGGTGCACGTGTACACAACCTTAAAAATATTGATGTTACAATTCNNGCTTTTGATACCATTTATGCCGAAGGTCAACGTCGTTATATTGAAACCTTTTCTGCGTATGCCAGACAATTTTTAGGTGGTTTAGAGCGACCAGATGTTGATAAAATTGATGGCCTTTCGCCGGTAATTGCAATTGAACAAAAAACAACCAGCAAATCTCCGCGTTCTACAGTTGGTACCATCACAGAAATATACGATTTCTTACGTTTATTATACGCTCGTGCATCTGATGCTTATAGCTATAATACAGGCGAAAAAATGGTAAGCTATAATGATGCTCAAATTAAAGAGCTTATTATAAGCAATTTTAAGGGCAAACGCATTAACATATTGGCTCCAGTAGTTCGTTCACGAAAAGGACATTACAGAGAATTATTTGAGCAAATTGCCAAACAAGGTTTTGTAAAAGTTAGAACAGATGGAGAAATTCATGACCTAACCAAAGGCATGAAACTTGATCGATACAAAACACATGATATTGAAATAGTTATTGACAGATTAGTTATTGATGACACAACTGAAAATGACAAACGTTTAAATGAGTCTATCAATACAGCCATGTATCATGGTGAAGATGTTTTAATGGTTATAGATCAAGACTCAAAAGAAACTAGGTATTTTAGTAGAAATTTAATGTGTCCTTCCTCTGGTATTTCTTACCCAAATCCAGAACCAAATAATTTTTCATTCAATTCACCAAAAGGAGCTTGTCCTAATTGTAACGGTATTGGGACCTTACACCAAGTTAATGAAAGAAAAATTATTCCAGACGATTCTTTATCTATTAAAAATGGTGCTTTAGCACCTCATGGACCAGAAAAAAACAGTTGGATATTTAAACAGCTTGAAATCATAGCACAGCGATTTAATTTTAAATTAACCGACTCTTATAAAAGTATTCCACAAGAAGCTAAACACATGATTTTATATGGTGGCAACGAAAAGTTTTCTATTGAAAGCAAAACCTTAGGTGTTACCAGAGATTATAAAATTGATTTTGAAGGTGTTGCTAATTTTATTGAAAACCAATACAAAACTGCCGAATCTACATCTTTAAAACGATGGGCAAAAGACTATATGGACAAAATTACTTGTCCAGAATGTGGAGGCTCCAGATTGAGAAAAGAATCATTATATTTTAAAGTTAATAATAAAAATATAGCCGATTTAGCAAATACAGATATTATTGAGCTCTCAAATTGGTTTCACGATTTACATAATCATTTATCTGAAAAACAATTCAAGATTTCAGAAGAAATCATTAAAGAAATTAAGGCCAGATTAAAATTTTTATTAGACGTTGGATTAGATTATCTAACCTTAAATAGAAGTTCAAAATCATTATCAGGTGGTGAAGCTCAACGCATTCGTTTAGCAACTCAAATTGGCTCACAACTCGTTGGTGTACTCTATATTTTAGATGAGCCTAGCATTGGATTGCATCAGCGCGATAACGAAAAGCTCATCGATTCACTCATTTCTTTAAGGGATATTGGGAATTCAGTCATCGTTGTAGAGCATGATAAAGACATGATTGAACGTGCAGATTATGTTATTGATATTGGTCCGAAAGCAGGAAAACATGGTGGTGAAATTATTAGCATTGGTACACCCGATGAATTAAAAACACATCACACATTAACAGCCGATTACCTTAACGGAACTAAAAAAATTGAAATCCCAAAAAAGCGCCGAAAAGGAAATGGAAATACCATCAATCTAAAAGGTTGTACTGGAAATAATCTAAAAAATGTATCTGTATCATTTCCTTTAGGAAAAATGATTGGAGTAACGGGCGTATCTGGAAGCGGTAAATCTACTTTAATAAACGAAACCCTTTACCCTATTCTAAATGCTCACTATTTTAATGGCGTAAAAAAACCTATGTCCTATAAAAGTATTGACGGTTTAAAGCATATTGATAAAGTTATTGATGTAAACCAGTCACCAATTGGAAGAACACCTAGAAGTAATCCTGTAACTTACACCGGAACCTTTAGTGAAATAAGAAGTTTGTTTGCTAAAATACCAGAAGCTATGATTCGTGGTTATAAAGCTGGCAGATTTAGTTTTAATGTAGCTGGTGGACGTTGTGAAACCTGTCAGGGAGGAGGTTTACGAGTCATAGAAATGAATTTTCTTCCAGATGTTTATGTAGAATGTGAAACATGTCAAGGCAAACGATTTAATAGAGAAACCCTTGAAATTCGTTACAAAGGAAAATCTATAAGCGACGTTTTAGACATGACTATTAGTGATGCCGTTACTTTTTTCGAGCATATTCCTAAAATACATAATAAGCTAAAAACCATAGAAGATGTAGGTTTAGGATACATTACATTAGGACAACAAAGTACTACCCTTTCTGGCGGTGAAGCACAACGAATCAAATTAGCTACAGAATTAAGTAAGCGAGATACAGGGAATACCTTTTATATTTTAGATGAGCCTACAACAGGGTTACATTTTGAAGACATACGTGTATTAATGCATGTGTTAAATAAATTGGTTGATAAAGGCAATACTGTTTTAATTATTGAACACAATTTAGATGTTATAAAAACCGTTGATCATATCATTGACATTGGATATGAAGGTGGAAAAGGTGGCGGACAAATTATTGTTGAAGGTACTCCTGAAGAAGTAATTAAACACAAAAAAAGCTATACAGCACAGTTCCTTAAAAAAGAATTAAATTAGCAAGTTTTAAATATATTTTAGTATGAGACAAGAACTACATCCTAAAGGATGGAATGAAATAAAAACAAACGATTCATGGGCTATTTTCAAAATCATGGGAGAGTTTGTAAGTGGATTTGAAAAAATGAGTAAAATTGGTCCTTGTGTGTCAATCTTTGGATCTGCAAGAACTAAACCTAATAGCAAGTATTATTTATTAGCTGAAAAAATAGCAAAGAAAATTGTAGAATCTGGTTATGGTGTAATAACCGGTGGAGGACCAGGTATCATGGAAGCAGGTAATAAAGGAGCTCATTTGGGTGGTGGAACATCAGTAGGTTTAAATATTGAATTACCCTTTGAACAACATGACAATCCTTATATTGATAGTGATAAAAGTCTTGATTTTGATTATTTCTTTGTCAGAAAAGTTATGTTTGTTAAATATTCGCAAGGTTTTGTTGTAATGCCAGGAGGTTTCGGAACACTTGATGAATTATTTGAAGCCATCACACTAATTCAAACTCATAAAATTGAAAAATTCCCCATTATTTTGGTCGGTAAAGAATTTTGGGAGGGTCTTTTCGATTGGATTAAACAAAAACTTTTAAAAGAATTTGGTAATATAAGTGGGAAAGATTTAGATTTGATCCACTTAGTAGACTCTGAAAATGAAGTGATTGAAATTTTAGATGCCTTTTATAAAGAATCCGATTTCAGTCCAAATTTTTAGTGTTTATTCTTTATAAATGTTTTATAAACAAATTAAAACAACAATTAAATTTTACTATATTGGCATGCCAACCTACCAAAGCTATTAACCCTTAATGTTTATTAAATAAATTGAAATTCAAATTATTAAGCTTTTCGCTACTTAGCTTTTTATGCTTAAGTATGTACGGTCAAAATAAAATTGACCTAAGGGCTGTATTTAATATTGATAAAAAACAAATTGCTATATCTCAAAGCATTGAGTATAAAAATACCTCTAACGATGTGTTGCAGACAATCTATTTAAATGATTGGAGCAATAGCTATTCAACAAAAAAAACACCTTTGGCTATTAGAATGGCCGATGAATACAAAAATGAATTTCATCTTGCAAAAAATGAAGACAGAGGATATTCTGTCGTTACATCAATAAAGCAAAATCAAGAAGATTTATTTTATGAAACACTTCCCGGCCAATTAGATGTTATTAAAGTAGAGTTAAAAACTCCTTTACAACCTAATGAGTCATACAAGATCAATCTTTCATATATAGTCCAAATCCCAAATGATAAATTTACAAGTTATGGTATTAGTCCAACTGGTGATATTAATTTAAGATTTTGGTACATTACCCCAGCTGTTTATGATGGAGAATGGCAATATTACAGCAATAAAGATTTAGATGATTTATACATCCCTAATGCCGATATATCTTTAGAAATAGTCTGCCCAAAAGAATATACAGTTACTTCAGAATTAAATACAAGTAATACAATTCAAAGCTCTATTAATCAAACCATTACACTAAAAGGAAACAATAGAGTAAATAATAAATTATTTTTAAGTAAAACTCCAAATTTTAACACTATTGAATCTGATAATTTTTCTATGATTTCTAATATTGATGATGCCAATTTAGCGGTTATAGATAAAGTTCTAATTACAGAAAAAATAACAAAATTTATTTTTGAAAATCTTGGAGATTATCCTCACGAAAAACTCCTGTTAACAAATATTGATTATTTAAAAGACCCTATTTATGGGTTAAATTTTTTACCAAAATTTATACATCCTTACCCTGAAAATTTTCAATATGAATTAAAACTTTTAAAAGTTGCTCTATATAATTATTTAGAAAATACTCTTTTAGTAAATCCAAGAAAAGAACAATGGCTTCTTGATGGTTTACAAATTTATTTTTTAATGAAGTATGTCGAACTAAATTATCCAAACATGAAGTTTTTAGGTAATATAGCTGATGTTTGGGGAATTCGATCATTTCATGCCGCTGATTTAGATTTTAATGACAAGTACGTTCTTGCATATATGCTCATGGCAAGAACCAATAGAGATCAACCACTTACAATGGCTAAGGATTCTTTGTTAAAGTTCAATAAAAGTATTGCCAATAAATACAAAGCTGGTATTGGTTTAAAATACCTTGATGATTTTATTAATTCAAATATTTTAGAAAACACCATAAAATCTTATTTGTCTGAAAATAAAATAAAAATAACCAAAGCAGAAAGCTTTGAAACCTTTTTAAAAACTAAAACCAATAAAGATTTAGATTGGTTTTTTGATGATTATTTAACAACAAGAAAAAAAATAGATTTTAAAATTAAAAAAATTATAAAAGATAAAGATTCTGTTACACTTACAATTAAAAATAAAGTAGATAATAATATGCCAATATCATTATATGCTTTAAATAATGATGAAATTGTTTCAAAAACATGGATTGAAAACATATCAAAAAGTAAAACCATAACAGTACCAAAAAATGATGCTAATAAATTAGTGCTTAATTATGAAAATATAATACCTGAAACTAATTTAAGAGACAATTGGAAATCTTTAAAAGGCTTCTTTTTTAATAACAAACCTTTACA
>DJWL01000020.1 GCA_002441545.1 Flavobacteriaceae bacterium UBA6231
CTCAATTAGTACTGATGGATTTCCTTTATTTATATCAGGTTCTTTTTCGTTTGAGATTAGTGTTGAAAAACAGTTGCTTTATATAAAAGATTGTGGAGTTAAATTAAGAGGACTGCACCACTTACAAAACATCATAAAAGACCTCACTCAAACCGAATTAGAAATAAATTTATAAAGATGGAGAAATTACCTTTTGTTCTTTGGGTTGTTTTATACCCGATAACCACTATATTAGTCGAGTATTATTCTGAAAAACTACGAATGATTAGAAAGCAAAACCAGAAAACAGAGCAAGACCAAAAATTAGATGGTTTTATAAATTTTCTGATTTGGGTGGTCATTGCTTTTGTAGTTGCTAAATAAAAAACCATCGGTTAGGATGGTTTAGGTAGTTGTTATAATTCGAATTTTTCTTGTCTTGGTTTTAGTTTATCAATTCTTTCAACCCCTAAATTATAATATTCATCGTCTATTTCAATTCCAATAAAATTATCAATACCTAAATTATAACACGCCTCGCCACAAGAAAAAGAGCCTGCAAAAAAATCAGCTACTACTATTTCTTTTTTTGTTTTGTTGGGCAAACATAATTGAAGTAAACGCTCTAATAATCTAACGGGTTTTTGTGTTGGATGAATTGAATCATAATGTTCACGCTTTAATTTTATAATTGTCTTTTCATTCATACCTTCACTAATTGTTTGAGCAGTAGATATACATCTATTTACTCTTTTTCTTCCATTAGTAATAGTTGTTGAAGCTAAATACTCACCATCAAAAGATAATTCTCCAGAATCTAAATATTTTTTTAGAGCATCAAAATGAGAGGAATTAGAAAAAACTGTTTTAATTCTGTTTATATCTACTTTTATGGAAGATAAATCTTCGCCTTTCATTTCAACGTAAGGTATTTTTACTTTTTGAATTTTTGCTTTTTCTTTTCCAAATATTGATATAGTTTCATGCACTCTTGTAATAGCCATTAATGGAGAACTGCCATATGATTTATCCCAAACAATTTCTTCTTTAAAAATAAAACCTAAATCATCTAAAATGCAATTCCAACGATAGAAAGAAACACCACGACCAAACATAATTATAAAACCATCTTTGGTCAATACTCGTTTTAATTGTTCAAAAAATAGTCTTTCATCAAATTCACGCTCTAATTTTTGATTTTTTAAATATAAATACGGCGGGTCGATGCAAACTATATCTACACTTTCATCCGCTAATTTTAATATTTCTTCTTCGCTATTTCCTTTAATTAATTTCATTCTTTATCAATTTTAGATTCAACTTTTCTTTTACTCCACCAAACCCACCAAACAAAAACTGCAACGAATACGACAAAAATTAACCATTGCCACCATTTGCCTGTATTGGTTCGCTCGGTTTGTTTTCCGCGTTCTTTAACTAATGTTTTACTTTTAGCTTTAACATCTGTTTTAACGTCGCTACGTTCGATTTGCGATACTTTTTTGCTTTCGGTGGCTACTATTCCGCTTTTATGTTTTTTAACGGTTATTTTAGCGTTAGAATAAGTTTTACCGTTTATATTGATAGGTTTGGAATTATCAACGGGTTCGATTGTAATTTCGGAACTGTTTGAGGTGTCAATTATTTTAGTGTTCGTTTCCTCTTTAGTTTCCGTTACCGTTTTATCAACTACTTCTATTTCCGTTTTAGTTTCGCTTTCTGATTTGGTTAAAGATTTTGCGGTTTTACGAGTGCCACAACTGATTAATAGTAGTGCGGTTAATATGGTTAGGTTAGTTTTCATTGGATTATAGTTTTGTTGTTTGTCCGTTTATTTTTAAATGAGTTACGCCCTCAATTCCATCGTCATTCCAAATAAGACTTTTTTTCAATAGCAAATAATCTTCTTTACTCAATCCTTTTTTTAACTTTAAATGAAAATATAAGAAGTGTAATAAATCCGTTGTAAACGCTTCTATATTTTCATCTGTAATCAAATTACAAACATCTTCGATTGTAATTAATTCGTGTGTTTTAATTTCTTCGCTCATAATTCTATTTTTAAGTTAATTAATTTTATACTGTTTTTTCCATTTCAATAACTTTGCTTTTCTGTCAGCAAGTCCATTAGTTCCACCATTGATTTTCTTTGTAATTGCCACAATATTATCGGCATCAGCTAATTCATTACAACCATTCACGCTAAAATACCAAAGAGCAGAAATAATACTATCGGCTTCATTCAACAATAAATCGGGATTAGTAATGTAACTTACACCTGTTGCTAATGACAATCTTTGATACATTTCACGCCCCGTAATTTGAATAAAACCACGTCCACGAAATCTAAAACCATCGCCAGATGCTTCGTTACCATTACCCATACGATTAGCGTAAACGTAGTTAGCCATTTTAACAGTGTTGCGCAAATATCCATTAATAAAAGCGTCGGTTTTACCTTTAAACGGACTTTTAAATATTTCTCTTACACGCCCAACACTTGTATAGTGTAAGCTTTCAGATATTGGTTCAAAATTACTTTCGTGTTCAATTTGAGCCATAAAATGAGCGATTCTTATCGGTGTGTTTACGTGATAAGAATTTAAAAGCGACTTGTATTTATCGTATAGTTTCATCGTTATTGTTTTGATAGTTAGTGTTATCTTGGTTTTGACTTCCTTTTANNAATTCGGGCGGGTATCTTTTACTCGATAATAAAAACGCATTTTTTAATGCTTTTGAACCTGGATAAAGTATTGTTCCAATTTGAATAGCCCATTTAAAAATACTTCCCGCAACATTGTCGCCAGTCAAATTATTTATTCCTTCTAATATTGGATATGTGATTAAGATAATTAAGCACATTTCGATATTTTTAAGAAGAAGAGTCTTGATTCTAAATGTTCCGTTTTTCCAATGAAATCTTGCTCCAAAAATAATATTAGCAATGATGGTCCAAACTAATGTTTGAAAAAAAACATCATTATTTGGAAACCATAAATTAAATCTATCCAATATGTATGCTATTGGAGTAAATGTCATAATCAACTTTAAAAGATACTCGATTTTTTCGGTTAAATTCAACTGAAAATCGCTTTGAGATATTTTTAAAAACTTAAAATATTCCGGAACCTTTGTCCCACTTCCGTATAGTATAATTGAATAAAATATTTTCTTAAACAACATATCTGATATTTTGATGAATTTGCACCACATTTTCTATTGTTTTTTGTTGATAACTACGATTAATTGTTAAAAAGTTTGGTCAATTATACATATGTATATATATTTGCACCAATCGTACCAGTAGCGCTTCCCATAAGAACAGCCTTCTGGTCTTTTTTAGGAGGCGGATTTGTTCCTCC
>DJWL01000003.1:0-13058 GCA_002441545.1 Flavobacteriaceae bacterium UBA6231
AATCGATGCACAGGTTGTGCAAAGATTATTCAGATGTTAGCAACAATATTTGTTTTCTTGAATTGGTGGACAAGGAACTGTTCCATAGGAGCAATAAACACAACAATCACCTTCGTCTGGTTTCAAAACTGTTTTGCAATTTTCGCACTCATAGAAAAACTGACAAGCGTTAGTTGGCATATCCTCTACTTTTTTATGCCCACAGTTTGGACAGGTAATTTCGGATTTCAGTATGACTTTCATTTAATTTTCTTTATTTCCGGTTACGTTATAACCTATTGAGTTAATTGTTTTTTCGATTTCTATTTCGTTGGTTTTGGTTTCGTCAAATTCAATTATTGCATTTCCATTTTCGTAGGACGTTTTTGAGTTTACTATACCGTTGAGTTTATTTACTTCCTGGTTTACGTATTCTTCACAACTTACACAGGTCATTCCGCTGATTTTAAATTCAGTCGTTTTAATGTCCGATTTGTCAACTACGATAATTTGTTTTTCTATGTTTGGGTAAAACATTCCTGAATAGTATGGAAAAGCCAACATCAGAATTGAAAACACAGTTACAATTCCTAAAAAGGTTTTTGATTGAATAAATTTTGGTTTTCCTGCCTTGCCAGCTGGTAGGCCGTCCGTATCACATTCGCAGTCAATTTCTTTTTGGGGTTTTAATTTCTGATACCAAGCAAAACCAAGAACTAAAATTGTCAGTCCAATTAGATAAGGTCTAAAGGGTTCTATCCAAGAAAATGTTGAAGCAATTCCACTTGTTCCAGCGATTAGAGCCAAAACAGGTGTAATACAGCATAATGAAGCTGCAATTGCAGTTAACAAACCTGCTCCAATTAATTTATTTTCGCTTTTCAAACCTTCTCAAATATTTTGTTTTTCTCAAGTATTTCAAAAAACGGATTTAGTAATTTTTCGTATTCAGCAGTAAGTGAGTAAAAAATCGTTTGAGCTTCTCTATCGGTTTCTAATAGATTTCGGTCTTTCATTTTTCTCAAATGTTGAGAAATAGCAGAAATATTCATTCCGAGAATATCGCTTAAATCACAAACGCAAAGCTTTTTTTCCTCAAAGAGTAGGTAAAGTATTTTCAGTCGAACACTATTTCCAACCAATGAAAGTCCATTCGCCAAATAATCGAATGATTCACTTAATTCCGTAACCGTGTTTTGGCAACGGTTTATTTGTTCGATATCAGCTTGTTGCCTTATACATGAGTTATTTTCCATAATGCAAAGTTACATTTATATCTTATTTAAGCAAATTCTAAAATAAATAAATTTTAAATTCTTAGGATGATTTGAGCTCCTTAAGGTTATTTAAGGGGATCGCTATGGATGAAAACCAAATGTGTTGCTGGCTTATAACGTTACAATTGTCTTTTAAAACTACAGAACAAGAAATTTTGTGTGGTGTTGAATGGTGTTAAGTGGTCTTCCGTTACACACTGTATTTTATCAAATCCATTTTTCAATTCCATAGTTAATTCTTCTTCGTCGTATTGCTTTATGTCAAGTCCACTACATTTTTTTGGTCCATTTGACGAAAAGGTTCCTATTATTAAATAACCACTTACACATTTTGTCGCTATTTTAATATATTTTTTTATCTGTTGGTTCGTAGTAAGAAAATGAAAAGTTGCTCTGTCGTGCCAAACATCAAAAGTTGAATGAGGCTCAAATTCGGTAATGTCGCTTACAATCCAATTAACTTTATTTGCTTTTGCTCCAAGTCGCGCTTTTGCTTTTTCGAGTGATTTAGAAGAAACATCAAGTACAGTAACATTTTGAAATCCTGCATCAAGTAAGTAATCGACAAGTTTACTATCGCCACCTCCAATATCTATAATTTTCGCAGATTTCTTTAGTCCGAATGAAAGTATAAATTCAAGCGAAGTTTTTGGTGTTTCTTGCGTCCAACTGACTTGGTCTGGATTTTTAGTTTCGTAAACTGTTTCCCAATGTTTCTTTCTGTCTAATTTCATTTTGATGTCTCAGTCTAATTTATCGGTAACTCGTTATATTATCTACTAAGTTAAAATATCGTACTAATATTGCTAAAAACACCTTAAATCTTATCCAAAAATTTACGGTTTTTATCAATTGCCTTTTTAAACTGTGAAGACGTCATTCCTGTAACTTTTTTAAATTGGTTACTCAAATGGGCCACACTACTATAATTAAGTTTAAAGGCTATTTCACCCAAGGTTAATTCATCATAAATGATGAGTTCTTTTATACGCTCAATTTTTTGGTTGATAATGTATTGTTCAAATGTGATACTTTCTACTGAAGAGAATAATGAACATAAATATTTATAATCAAGATGAATTTTTTCGCCTATATAATCTACCCATTTAACGTCCAAATCTCCCGAAGAATGATGGATTTTATCCACCACTAAATTTTTCATTTGTTCAATAAGTTGACTTTTACGGTCGTCAATCAAACTAAATCCTGAATTTTGAAGTGCTTTTGAAAGACTATTTTTGGTCTGTACATTTAATGAAGAAACTAATTTAGCCTCTCCCAATTTGATAGAAACATAAGGTATTTCAAGTTGTTCCATAATATTGGACACTGCCGAGATACATCTTGGGCAGACCATATTTTTAATATGGATAGTTTCATTCATTTTCTATTTGTTTTAAAACAATGTCATTCCTGCTCTTGAAAGAGAATAATAATAAGCCAGAACGGTTGCTAATATAACAATGATTATTATTGCAATTATACCAATAATTTTATCTTTTTTTGATATATTACTTTTCAGTTGATGCCTATTTTTTATATTTTTTCTTCTATTTCTTCTATTTTCACTCACTTTTTTTCAATTTTATAATTTCCCTAATGCTAGATGAAGATATGTACCACAGTAAAAAAGCGCTTAAAACTGTAATTAGACCTAAAAGAGAAAAGTCTTTTAAGATAATTGTATTGAAATTGTCCCGGCCTTCATAATCCATTGTATGCGTCATCCTTAAAAAGTCGAGCCAACATTAACTACGGCGTCTTACTTTTTGGCATTTTCCATCAAGCAAGAAACATAGACTTTAAGTGCTTCATCATTAATATAATACATCACATAAGCTTGTAATAATCCCTCACGATATTCAGGTTTTTATCTTCTTCTAAGATTCGCTCTACAGTGGTGATTTCCATATCCTATTTCATACTCTGTTTTGTGTCATAAGTACATTCACTTGTCTGTAAGTCGGTTTTTACTTTCAAAAAGGTGATGTACATTTTCATTCTTTGCTTTACTTTAATCATCTAATCAAAGTTATTATTTAATAACAATTCCTATTTCTAATTTTAAGTGCTTGTACCTCTTTTATTTTTTTAATATAAAAAATACATAGTTATTCCAATTTTAGAATCAATTGATAAAATTGCACTTCTATGATCTTATCTAAACCCTCTATAACGGAATCCAAACCCGTTTTTGAAACCAAAACCTGTCCCGTTGCACTAATTAAGCAAGACATACTTACGCCTTGTTCTATATGAGTAATGGTTGCTTTAAATTGTGATTTATAGGTTTTCCCTTGATAAGTAACATCTACCAGCCAATTAAAACTAATAGGATCGTGCCGTTTTGATAAAAAATCTACGGATGGAATAGCACCCCTAAACTGAAGGATTAACGGATCTTCCCGCTCTTGAATAATGGTATTTATATCAGAAACATCTGTTACTAAGGTTTTAAGGTCAAGGACACCCTTAACCACTTTAGAATCATAATCAAGATATAAAGACAGGTTACGGCTTTCTGCCTTAATAATCTTACCATCAACTAAAGTCATCATCTCAATATGTCCATCATTGGTTTTATAAATTTTTTGGGCCATAACCTCACAAAATGTTATTAAAATAACTGTGAATGTCAATAATTTCGTTTTCATAATGCTTGTTGTTACTAATTGTTTTTCTATATAAAATAATTATAGCTATTATCCGCTCTTCTCAATATTAAGTCAAACTGATTTGGCTATTTTATCCATAATGGAAAGGTCTGTTCCAAATTTGCAAATGGCATCACAATGGGTTCTTAATTCAGAAAACAGAATGTATTTTATATGTATTTTAGAATTTTTAATTACTGGTCGATTTAATTGATGTACAACATCTTTTTCACGATGGTTTGGAATGATGATATAAAAAACTTCATCGCCATCTGAAATACTAAAATATAAATCTGATAATCTTAAAATTCCTGAATAAATACTGGTACTTTTTTCAACTTCAAAAGCACCAATAATATTATTAGTTCCCTTTTCAAACCATAGAACATCAATAAGTTTTATGGTGGTTTGCGTTTCCTTATTACAAGGAAGTTCGGGGAAGGTAGGTATTGAAATAAATGAAAAACTTTGTCCACCAAAAGATTTACTTTTATCGTTACTGGCAGGCGTAACGTCAAAACCCAAGGAAATTCCAATTTTCAATAAATGGTATTGCATTTCGTCATGGAGCTTCTCTTCCAGTTTTGCTTCCTGAATTTCCTTTTGTCGTTTTACAATATTTTTTTCGAGTTTGATTCTTTCGGCTTCACTTAAATATTCATCGTTACCTATCAGCATTTTTTGGGTTCCAATTTCGAAACACAATCCTGCTATGGCGCCCAAATCGTTTGAAAGTTCAGTTTTGTTATTATTATTGGTCTCCATTAAGGTTTCCCTGATTTTTAGGTATTCTGTCCAACTCCCTAACTTTTTCTTATCCTTAAACAGAAAATTAAACCCGTTTAGGATGGCCGTGTTAAATGGTGGGAACCATCTTGGGTGCAAGAAGTATAAAATACTTGCCACCGCTGGCCCCAGGCCTTTAATTCTGAGCGCATCCAACTTTACGATTTCCCTTATAACCTGCTCTTCCGTTTTGGCATTGATACAATTCTCAAGGAATTGGCCAAAGGCTATTTTATTGGCCTGATTTTCATAAATATCTGGAATACGTAATTTTGGTTTCCAATAAAAAGGATGTGCTACACCAACAAATACTTGTTTCTGCTCTGCTATGCAACTTAAAACAAACTCTAAACTACTTTCCTTAAAATCGTTTGGGAATGTTTTATTTTTGATATCCGCAATTACCTGTAAAACACCTCTTCTAATAGTCCTAAATGCTTTTAATCTCTGGTCGTTGTCAACAAACCAAGTATTGTAAACACTTTCTGAATCAGCTTTATACTGATGGATTATTTGAGTGAAGTTGGTCATTACTTATTGTTTTAACTTTTTAAATACTTTCATAATTATTGGTTTAGAAGCTTTATTTATCAACATGTATTCGGTTGATATTTGCAATGCCGAAGACCAAAACGAAAAAGCTCAAAAAGACTTCTAACATTACCACTATTTTTCCTGAAACAGAGATAGGCACAATATCCCCAAAGCCAACTGAAGAAAACGTGATTAAACTGAAATATAAAAACTCAAAAAATTGGCTGAAAAAGGAACTATTTCCTGTTAGGGATGTTTTAAAACTATCAACATCTGTGATATATAGGGCGTGATAATCTAATGAAAATGAAAACACTATTAAGAGGATTAAGACCCCAAAAAGTGTTAGCACGTGACTTAGCTTATGGCTTTCCCCAATTATTTTACTCAACTGGATAATAGTTAGGCGTACAATAAAAAAAGTTTTCAATGATGCCAATACTACTATGATGTAGGGTAAAAATGAATGAGTAACATCAAGGAATGTGAACAAGACATAGCTAAGCGATATAATGACAACCAAGGTTATCGTTAATAAAACCTTTTTAAATAGCTGTTTGTAAAAGCCATCACACTTAATTAGATTACTATTTTTTTGCATATTTATATGATTACTTTTTACCAAATAACTGAAGAAGCAAAGCTCCCACAACTATAAAAGCTATAACTGAATACAATAAATAGTTGAGCCATTTTCTCATACTAGATTGTTTTGGCTTTTTATCATAACTGCTTTTACAACATTCTTTCATTGTTTATCCATTACTTAATTGTCTTTTTTACATCCAGTAAACAATAATATTGCCATTGCTAAAAATATATTCGATTTTAAATAGCAAGTTTTTTGTTTCATAGTTGTTCTCTTTTATTTAGCTTGACTTTGTTATGAATGTTTTTTAATCCTTTGTAATAGCAATAGCTTCCTATTTTTGTGTTGATATAACTCAATTCTTGAACATTGGAAAACCCTGCATTACTTATAAAATTTTGCATCAATCCTTTCACGTTATCAGAAGTTGTTTCAAATCCATCAAGCATTTGAACAATATAAAATAAGATTCTCATTATTTTGGATTTTGGCTCTCCCCAATCCCCAACTATTAATTCTCCTTTTGGCTTGAGAACTCTATTAATTTCATTTAAACATGAAGTTTTAGTCTCTTTATCAAGCTGATGAAATACCAATGAACTGAATACTTTATCAAAAGTATTGTCCGCATATGGGAAAATAGTTCCATCATATAGATCAAGCTTGATATAAATTTTCCTTTTAGTTAATTTTTCTTGAGCAATATACTTTACCTTTGGATCAATGTCTAAACCTACGTATTGAGCATTTATATTTCTCTCGGTTGCTAAAATCAAATTCTGACCAGTACCAAATCCAAATTCAAGAATTTGTTCGTTATCACCTGGATTTAAGTAATCAATCAATTTATTTCTAAATTCTTGCTCTGGCATTGTGAATTTGATAGCCTTATCATAAAAATTTGTTAGCCAATTATAGCCTAAGGCGGGTATAAACTCTTTGTTATTATCTCCTTTCATTTTAGCTAGTTAATACTGGGTTAATAATTATAAATTAACAACATTAATAAGATGCTGCAGCAAAGTACTCAAAGCTATAAATGCTATTACTATGTGCTGCAAATAATTAAACCAGTTCTTAAGATCAGTTTGTTTTGCTTTTTTCTCACAACCGCTTTCACAACATTCTTATATCTATAACCCTAATTAACTTTACTGGTTTGCAAACGGCTTAAACCATTTAAAATGATACCTAAAAATGAGAGCAAGACGGTTTTCAATCAATCAAAAAAAAATAAGTCTTCCTCTCAAATTCAAGTATGTTTCATTAAACTTCGCTTTTTCAAAGTTTTTGTTATGCCTGACATGGAAAGAGAGACACTATTAACTAATTTAGGAATTTATCTCTCTTCCTTGTACAGGTCGCTATGATCAGATCAGCATTTTTCCAAATTTCTTGTGCCTAAAAAGGGAAAGGTTTATGACTAACCATCAACAATTTAACCTTTCCCGAATTAGGACTTTTCTAACACCATAAAATGGATATTTTTAACTAATGACCAGTCAAAAATCAAAAGTTCCGTTTCCTTTTTTTACGTATTAGATATCACTTTACTTTACACCAAAGGATGTAAACTAATGGTTAATCTCCTTTTGCACTTTGCCACATTTCAGCATTTTACTACCGTAATATGGATTTCTAACTTCATTACTTGTACTTAACCAATTACTTCCCTTTTCATACATTGGGCAAAATTGTTGGTACAACGTATTTTTTGTTCCTGTTATAGCTATCATATCAATAATATCCTTACTTAAGGTTTTAAAATGCTCGCGCTGATGGTCTATAGGACTTTTAGTAATATGTTCGGCGTGCTCTGAAGCATCCTCAATAATATCAGCAAGTTCTTTTTGTTCGTCTTTGTTATAACTTGCTATATTAAAGGCTTTAAAAGATGCCACCAGTTTAGTACTGGCTTCTGCGGCTTTTTTAGTGTCATCTCCTACCAAAGCATCTTTCAACACAAAATAATCGGCAAGAACTGCTTCTGTCGCTGGATTCATCTTACCCATTTTCATCGAACTATGGTCCATTTTCATATCTCCATGGTTGTGATTCATTTTTTCTTTCTCCTGTGCATTGGTGAAAGAAAGGGTTAACAATAGAATTGCTGCTATACTCATTTTTAGAATTTTCATTTTTAGTATTTTTAATTATTTTTTATAAACTGTCTCTCAATTGTTCCATAAATTGTATCATTTCCTTTTTTTCATCAGCTGAAAAAATAGCATCGTTGTGAATGTAGGTGTACGACTTCATCGGCATTTCATCATCTTTGATTTGGTTGATAATTGATTTTAACTTGCTGTTTTTCCTTCTGTCGGAATAATCATCCCACTCATTAAAATTTAATTCAGCCTTACCCTTTTTAATATGGCCTTCTAAAAACCAAGCAACTGGCTGTATTTTGTTGTACCAAGGGTAATTGGTGTTATTACTATGGCAATCATAACAGCCTACTTGTAATTTTTCTTTGATGTTTTTTGGTACCGTATTAACCAACATAAAATCTGTTTTGGGAGTACTCGCACTTTGATTGCGTACTGTGGGAACAAACTGAACGCACACAAATGCTACCAACAAAACCAATGCTATGAATTTAACAAGTTTCATCTAATTAATTTGCTTTTTTACATTCCCACAGGTTAGCATTTCACTACCATAATATGGATTTTTAATGTTTTTTGTTTCGCTCAACCATATTGCTTTTTTCATAGGGCAGTAATCTTGATACAAAGTTTTATCTGTTCCTAACAACGTTATTAAGTCAGTAATATCCGTGCTTAAAGTTTCAAAATGCTCCCTTTGATGGCCAATGGGGCTTTTTACAATATGCTCTGCATGCTCTTTAGCACTTTCTGCAATTTCCATATATTCCTTATGTTGTGCTTCTACTAATTGAGACATATTGAAATTTGAAAATGCTGCAAGCAAAGTGATTCCTCCTTTAGCTGCATCGCCTTTATTATCTGCCACTAAACCATTTTTTATTTGAATGTAAGCATCAATGATTGGTGCCGTTTGGGCATTTTTTTGAGTTGAAGGGGTTACATCTCTTGTAGCCGAAGTATTGTCGTGATCTCCATCTTCATTATGATGCGCCTCACTTTCATGATTCATTTCCATGTGATTTTCATCAGAATTCATTTCAGTATGATGCCCATCTTCATTAGTATGTTCTTTTTTTGCATCTTTACATGATGCCACAGTGAGAATTGTAAACGCTATTGCCAAAATTCTCATTGATAATTTTAATTTTCTCATTTTTATTTGTTTTAGTGTTTATTATTTTTAAAGTTTTTCAATTATATTTTCAAGTTTGGCGGTTATTTCATCAGCAATTTCCATCAATTGCTTGTTTTCGACTGCCATCATAGAAGCCATAGGGTTAATAGCTGCCACTTCTATAATTCCTGGATTAATTTCCTGAACTATGATATTGCATGGCAACATAGTGCCAATTTTATCTTCTGCCAGTAACGCTTTATGTGCATAGGGCGGATTACAAGCTCCTAATATTCTATACTTTTTAAAGTCTATATCAAGTTTCGTTTTTAAGGTTTCTTTTACGTCTATTTCTGTAAGTATACCAAAACCTTCATTGTTTAGTCCTTTTGTAACTTTTATGATAACTTCTTCAAAAGAGGCGTTGATAGTTTTATTAAAATAATACTTCATCTCTCTATTCTTTTAATTAATACTTTGTTTTTTTTCTTCATATTCTTCTTTTGATATTTCACCATTTGCATAGCGCCTTTTTAAAATATCCAATGGACTTTCTTTTTTTAGTATTTTATTTCCGTTTTTACCTGCGTATAGAATAATTCCCAAGACAATTGCTCCCAATACTATAATCCATGTGTACATCATAATTTTATTTTTTTTTAATTATTAAAATCTTACCGATAAACCATAATATCACTATTGTTGTAATTATTTATTAGAAATAAGACTACTCTAATTGTTGTGTTTATGCCCTTTGACATATTCTTCCTTATGCTTCATTTTTTTCTCTCATTTCTCCCCGCATTTCTTTGTTTTAATTTTACTTTTTTTAATATTCATATGTTGACTAATAGATTTCATTCTTGTTTCATATTTTTTTTTGAAATCTTCTATTTCTGAAAGAATTTCTTGATATGATTCCACCAACAATAAAAATTACAATTGGCAGCAGGGTAAATTGCAAGAAAGGAGTCAAACCTACATCTATTATGGGTAGGAGGGGCATTTCTTCGGCATACTTCCAGTGGTTTGTGGCTATATGCCAACGCTCTAAAAGAATTGTACCAGTCCCGCCAGTGATCATGATCATAACAATTTTCTGAATACTCAATCTTTGAGACCAAAAAATATTTTTATAAAATATACCAAGCCCAAACAACATTACTAATAATGTCAACATATCGGTGACTGACGCCAATAAACACATCCGAATATGGCTCCAATCATATAGAAAGCCTTCATATAATAGACCATGAAATAATTCCCAAACGATGTTGAACGAGAAAGCCGTTAGGGCGATTTTAATTATATAGTATGTATATCTGTATTTATTGGTTACCCTATTCTTAAAGTATAAATACAATAATATAACTCCTATAAGTGAAATAAGAGGAAGAATTAATAGTGCCCATTTAAACTGCTCCATATAAAATTATCTAATTCCTTGTTGAATTTTAAAACTGCGCATCAAGTATATTTTAAATATTGTTCAATTTGTAGTTAAAATAAATTTTTTTCTAGTACATTCATTATGCTCATTCATAGGAGCTATATTTTCTATTAAAATCTTGCCGATAGCCCACCGCCGCCGCCAAAACGATTGTCATAGCTGCCTATAAGAGATACGTTTCTCGATAAAAAATACTCTGCACCTGCACTCCAAACTGTTTCGGAAGTGAAATCCTTATTTACAGGCAGGTTGTTTACAAATCCTAAATCTATTTGGTACTCGTAATAGCCAAAAACAGAAAACCTTGGGAACAACATGATACTTCGGCCAACACCAATCCTAGTCCTAAGTTGGCTATCAATACGGGCATCTAGGCTAAAAAGAAATGGTGTTAAGTAGCGTAAGCCAACAACACCTATGGTCTTGAATTCATCAAAACTGTCTTTAGTTTTATTTTCAATATTGACACCTCCAAAAACACGCAAATAATCATGCAGATAGTATTCATAGGTTGCCTCGGCCTCTAAATTTTTGTTCCAGCCATATTCAAACGATAGGTTAAATTGATTCCTAATATTCGAACTGATGACATTTAGAGCCGTTGTATGTGAAGCGGCATCTACCATGCCCCACGAGTACCATTTATCTGTCTCTTCAATAATTTTAGAAACTGGAAAATCATTCATTCTTGGGTCTCTTGGCGTATCATAAGACACTACTCTTGCCATACCTCCCATCATGTGATAAAGGATGTGACAGTGAAAAAACCAATCGCCATACTCGTCGCCATTATTACCATAAAATTCAATGGTTACCTTTTGCATTGGTGGTACATTTACCGTGTGCTTTAATGGTGAGTACTCGCCATTTTTATTTAGTACTCTAAAGAAATGCCCGTGAAGGTGCATGGGGTGGTGCATCATGGTAAGGTTATTGAATGTTATTCGGGTTACTTCCTTATTGCTTATCTTAATTTTATCTGCTTCAGACAATGGCACCCCGTTCATACTCCAGATATAACGGTTCATATTTCCGGTAAGGTTCAGCAATATTTCCTTTACGGGAACATTCTTGTCATAGGTGGTTATATCGGGTGACTTCAAAAAATCATAATTGTATTCCGCAAACAAATCCATTCCTTCCATTTTCATCCCAGCCATAGTATCCATTCCCATGGTATCTTTTTGCATATTCCTTGCCATACCTTTCATTTTTGTATGGTCTATGGCCGTTGTGTCCTTTGGCATTTCCATGTTCATGTCATCCATTTTCATGCCCTGCATCTTGTCCTGTTGCATCGAATCTTTTTTCATCTCCATGCCTTGCATTTTGGAATGGCCCATATTTTTCATAGCATCATCTTTCATTTCGGAATTACCCATATCCATTCCTTGCATCTTATCCATCTGCATCCCATATTCTTCTTTCATTTTATAGCGTTCATCTTTTTTAGGGCGATATTTTAAGGCATGCGCGCCCATTTTCATGTCCATCTTTGCCATTTTCTGCATCATGCCAATCTTATCTGGCCTCGGAACAATCTCTGCAGGCAGTACTTCCCCTTTTCCAAGAAAAGCAGATGCAATACCAGAGCCATCCTGTGCCGTGATTCTAAATTCTATTTTTCCTTCTTCTGGAATGGTTACAATAAAATCGTAGGTTCCTGCAATAGCTATGAATGTTTTGTTCTTTTTAACAGGCACAACATCAAGACCATCAGCTGAAACTAAAAGTGGGTCTCCTCCTCCAAAAGTCATCCAAAAAGAGGTAGAAGCGCCCCCATCTATAATTCTCAATCGGACTTTCTCACCAGGTTCAAAATCGGGATAATCAATACTTTTTTCACCATTTATCAAAAAAGCAGGATAATACACATCGGCTATATCGGCACCTTCCATGCGCTGTCTCCAAAAATTTAATTGAGCTCCCAAGGCACCTCGTTTAATTACTCGGTTCAATGGGGTAGCCGTTCCTTTTCTAATGCCGTACCATTCATTGCCTCGTTTAAGATTGCGAAGTACATTCATTGGTTTTTCGTTGGTCCAATCAGACAACATTAAAACCAGTTCTTTGTCATACTCCAATATTTCTTCTTTTGGATGAATGACTATAGAACCATACACCCCACTTTGTTCTTGCAACATGGTGTGGGAATGGTACCAATAGGTTCCTGATTGTTTTATAGGAAATTCGTATTTCTGTGTATGCCCAGGTTCTATGGGGGGTGTTGTTAAATAGGGTACGCCATCATAAAAATTAGGTAATAACAAACCATGCCAATGCACAGAGGTTTCTTCGCTCATTTCATTTTTTACGTAAATGACTGCGTATTCGCCTTCCGTGAATTTTAAGGTTGGCCCCGGAATACCACCATTAATGGTCATGCCCTTAACTTCTTTCCCGGCTTTGTTGACCATTTCCTCACGAAGTGTTATGACATATTCCTTTATAGGTAGATAATCAATATTACCCTCCAAGGACTGTCCGAGAACTGAACTTAATGGGATTAGTAATAAGATTATTATATATTTTAAGTGATTCATTTTTTTATAATTTAAAGTGTT
>DJWL01000003.1:13209-62771 GCA_002441545.1 Flavobacteriaceae bacterium UBA6231
CTGAATAACTTCTTTTTTAGTATTATTACAGCTTATGCTAACGGCAAGTACAATAAAACTAATTACTAGGACATTGATTTTTGTTTTCATTTTTTATGTTTTTTATATTTTATGTTTTTTATATTTTTTTCACCTGAGAAAAAAAGAGAATATGTTTTCAAAAATGAAAACAATTAACTACGTCATCCATTTAAAGGTATTCAGTAAATTTTCTTATCATCAGGAATTAAAATACTAATGTTTATGGTTTTTATGAGAATCTTCTTTTTTCATATCTGTCTCTTTCTCAGTCAGGTTCATTCCACATTTTGGACATTCATCTGGCTTGTTACTTGTTATTTCTGGGTGCATGGAGCAAGTATATACTTTTACCATTTTGCTACGATTCATATCCATTTTTGTAGAATCTTTTTTCATATCCATTTTACTATGATCCATTTCGATTTTCTTTAAATTCATTCCGCATTTTGGGCATTCACCTGGTTTATCACTTTTTACATCAGCATGCATTGGGCAGGTGTACATTGCTTTCATTTCCATTTTAGAATGATCCATTTTCATTTTGGTTGTGTCCTTTTTCATTTTAGAATGATCCATTTCTTGGGCATTCATTGTTGATAGTCCTACAGTTGCTATTATTAAAACAACTAATAAATTTTTTGCTTTCATGATTTTTATTTTTAAATTTTATTTTTTACTATAAACGCCATTTGAATTAACCATAATTTTCTACAAAAACTACTTAAATTTTATTTAGTTTTTAATAATTTATTATTTCTAAAAGTTAACGGTGTCTACCTTGTAATATGTTTAATTGGTTACTCTAATTATTTATCATTCTCTCTTATTTTTAATCTCTAATTCTTACTTTTTACACTACATTAGTCACGTAGAATAAGCCATCATAGCTTTTACCCTTACGTGCATGCTCTTTTATTATCTTAACAATTGTATTTTCATCTTCTTTATTACACACGATTTCCAATTTTGCAATTTTGTGGTACAAAAAAGGATACCTTAAACTTGGATGTTCTTTATTTGGATTAATAAGCTGGCTTAAAAAGGCTATTAAACACATTGATAAACCAGCTTCTGCTATTAATCACATAGACTTAAATATTTCCTTTACACTTCCACAATTCGCCATCGCTTTATCCATATAAGGATTTGCAATTTTGTTGGAATTTGAAAACCAATATGAACCACTAGCGGTTGCCATTGGACAAAAATTCTTGTAAATTTGACCTTCGACTACATTATCTTTTAATAAAGGCTCAAATGCTGTTGTAAGTTTTGAAAACACAATACGTTGATCCATAATATTGGATTTTGAAGCCATTTCTCTCGCTGCTTTTTCTGCTTCTGGAGCCTTCTCATAATCTTTTATAATACCAACAAGCATTTTAGAAGCTTTTTGTGCCTTTTCAGAATTGGCTTCAACCAACGCGTTATTTATCATGGCATAATGCATGTATGCATTGGTTAGGTCTTTATCGCTTAACTTTACCATAGATTCATCATGCTCCATTATACTATGATCATCTTCATGCTTCATATTCATTTTGCCATGTTGGTGCTGAGCATTAATATCATTAGTTACACTCATTATTAGAGCAATTATTACTGCTGATTTTAAAATTTTCATCTCTTTTTTTGTATTTTTAAGTTACTATTATTTTTTGATGACTGCTTTTACATCACCGCAGGTCAACATTTTTGCGCCTAAATACGGGTTTTTTATAGGTTCGTTGAGGCTTAACCAATAAGCACCTTTATTGTCGTCAGCCATTGGGCAAAATTGTTCGTAAACCTTTTGATTGACACCGAACAGCTTTACACCTTTAGATAAATGCGACGATAAATGCTTAAAATGGCTGCGCTGTTTTTCGATATCCGAAATTTTTGATATAGAGGTCGCAGACCCCATAATTTCTTTGGATATGGTCATCCAGTGGTTATGCGCTGTGTGGTCCGACAATTGTTTCATATCCACTTTTTTCATGGTGCCCAATAGCGTTTTGGCAGAAGCACTTGCCGTACTGCTGTCATCGGCAACCAAGGCATCCTTTAATTTAATATAGGCATTGAACACTTGTTCCAATTGGCTTTTAAAGGCATTGGTTGTGGCAATGCGCTGGTTCATATCGATATGGCTGGTATTGTTTTCCATTTTGGTATGATCTGTACCAGTTTGGCCTTGTGTTTTTGAAACGTTCATATCCATTTTAGAATGATCTGCACCATCAGCTTTGACGTCGCCGCCCATATCCATTCCGGCATGGCCGCCTAAGCTTACCTTGCCACCTTCTGGGTTCATCATACTTTTTTTGCCAACTAATTGGGCTGAAGCATCAATTCTGAACACTCCGTTGGTGGCCACAACCTCACCTTCCATTAATCCATCTTTTATGATGTAAAAATCACCCAAATCTGCTCCTAGCGTAACTTCCCTATAAATAAAGGAAATGGTTGTTTCATGTGGTACTTTAACATAAACCACACCTCTTTTTCCGGTCCACAATACGGCCGATTTTGGTATTATTATGGCATCTTTTGCATTGGCCAATTTTGCGCTTACAATTCCAGTAGCATACATTTCTGGCAATAGTAAATTGGATGGGTTATTTACTTCAACCCTAACTTTAGCAACTCTTGTTGTGGCTGAAACAAAAGGATCTACATAGGTAACTTTTCCTTTAAACGATTTACTTGGCAGTGCTTGAACCGTAAAATTAAACTCATCATTGATATTAATCCATTGAATATCCGACTCATAAGCTTCAAACATCACCCAAACGGTGCTTAAATTTGCAATATCAAACAAAACACTTCCTTCTTTTACATAGTCTCCAAGTTCAACATTCCTTTTCATAACATACCCCGAATGATCAGATAAAATATCAATTTCTTCTTTCACATTACCTGATTTTTCAATAGCACTAATTTGGGCTTCATTTAGTTTCCACAACTTCAGTTTATTGCGTGCAGCTGTATATAATTGCGGATAAACATCCTTAGACTTGATGGCCTCAAAAAGTTCTTTTTGGGCAGCGATCAATTCAGGTGAATAAATACGCACTATTTTTTGTCCATATGACACTTTTTCGCCTGTAAAATTAACATATAGGTGTTCAATTCTACCTGGTATATGAGACACTTGAGAAAACAGTTTTCGCTCATCTGGCTGAACTCTCCCTAATAAATGTAATTCTTTTGTTGCATTAGCTTTTAAGACTACCGTAGTCTGTATATTTGCCAATTGATAAGCTTCTTGATTCAATACAATCTCCTCGTCACTTATTTTTTCTGCGGTATCATTTCCTTTCAAAGGGATAAGTTCCATACCGCAAATGGGGCAATTGCCAGGTTCTTTCATTTTAATTTGGGGGTGCATGGCACAGGTCCAAAGCTGGGTAACAGGATCTTGAACATATTCATGCCCAGATTCATCATGATCCATTTTTGAGCCATCACCTGAAAACGCAATTCCTACGATAATTCCGATAATTAAGATACCGGTTCCTATGATATAATTTTTATATTTTTTCATTTTAATTTTTTTTATTGTCCAATTAAATAATCCATAAATGCCGCAGCAGCATTTTTATCTGTTAATGCTTTTTCATGTTCCAATTCATAATTTAACAATTGCCGTTCTATGCGCAACACTTCTTCAAAGTCCCTAGCATTTGTTGAATAAGATGTTATTAAAATATCCAGTACCTTTTTTGCAATTTCAGATTGCCTTAAATTTAAAGCTATACGCCTATTGCCATCGTTAAAATCCTTAAGCGTATTTTCATATATAGAGCTCAATGTGTTCTTTTTATCCTCTTTTCTGGATACTTCGGCTTCTTGCCTGAATTGTGCTTCTTTTATTAACGCCTTATATTTTTTACGATATAATGGAATGGTTACCCCTACTGAAGGAAACACAAACACGTCTTTACCGTTGTCTGATGCCGTTGACATAGGATTGTTTCCCACTATGGTGTAATTTAAGCCCACATTGAACTTTGGCAATCCTTCTTTTTTCGCTGCAATTTCCTGATTTAAAAAGGCGTTCAACTTATGTTCTATACTCTTTATTTGATGGTTTGAGGTATAGATTTCGTCGAGCATTTTCAACTGGTCCAAAGGAATTTCTTCTTGCCACAATACATCTGGCACTATTATTTCTGAAATATCGTCCCGGTTCAGTAAGTTGTTGAACTTTATTCGAAAAGCATCTTTTGTATCCAAAAAAAGCGCCAATTGGTTTTCGAGATCGTTAATCTCCAATTCAACCCGTAACTCATCTACTACCGAAGCTGTACCTGCTTCAATTTTTACTAAGGAAAGCCTTTTAAAAACCTCTAAAATTTCTATGTTTTCTTTAGTTATCTCTATAGCTTTTTCAATAAAATAAAAGTTATAATAAGCGGTTTTCACTTCAAAGAAAATATTAGACTTTTCATTTTCAAAATCTTCATATTTTGCTTTTGCCATTTGGGTCGCAACATCCTCTTTAGCACTTAGCAAACCAAACCACGGAAAACTTTGCATTAAATTAAAGTTCGCCCTTTGCGGCCCAACCCTTGTTTCAGCAGGCTGGATAAAATACCCAAAAGCAAATGTAGGATCGGGTAAAGTACCCACTTGAGGCACTATTTCCATGGCGGCCATATAATCATTGAACATAGCTTTTAATCCAGGATTATTGGATGCGGCTACTTTTAAATAGCTATCCAATTCCTGCTGTGCTTGTGCAAATGGCACCAGCAGCAGTAGACTAAAGAAGCTAAAAACTATTTTTATATTTTTCATTACTTGATTTTTAATTAGTTACTTCTTTCAATTTTTTCCTGTTTTCCCTATTTATAACACCTTCACGCCAAAAACACTGCAGGATAGGTACAATAAACATGGTCATGATTTGAATAGTCATCCCCCCAAAAGTTGGTATCGCCATAGGGATCATCACGTCTGCTCCTTTTCCAGTGGCAGTTAACACTGGAAGCAACGCAATAATTGCCACTGCGGCAGTCATCATAGCGGGTCGAACTCTATTTGAACCCGCCTCAATTACTGAAGCCCTAACTTCCGCAACAGTTTGCGGGTTGTTTCGCTCAAAAGTTTGATGAATATAAGTACCCATAATAACGCCATCATCGGTAGCGATACCAAACAAGGCTATAAAACCTACCCATACTGCAACACTTAAGTTAATGGTGTGTACTTGGAATAGATCGCGCATATTTACGCCTGCAAAACTGAAATTCAAAAACCATGGTTGGCTATATAGCCATATTAGTATAAAACCACCAGCAAAGGCTACAAAAACCCCTGAAAAATGTATCGATGATGCCGTAATGGTTTTAAATTGAAAAAATAAAATTAGAAATATTACTAATAAACTTATTGGTATCACAATTGCCAAACGTTTTGTTGCACGTAATTGATTTTCATAATTTCCCGTAAAACGATAGGTTACACCAGCGGGTAATTTAAATTCGCCAGAGTCTATTTTTTGTTTAATAAGCTTTTGGGCATCTTCCACCACATTGGTCTCGGCAAATCCATCTTTCATATCAAAAATAACATAGGAAGTTAAAAAGGTATCCTCACTCTTGATTATCTGCGGGCCTCTAACATAAGTCACATCGGCCAATTCCCCCAATTCAACTTGTACTCCAGCAGGTGTTGGTATTAAAATCTTTTTAATATCTTCAGGGTTGTCCCTATATTCCCTAGCATACCTCACCCTTACAGGAAAACGTTCCCTGCCTTCAACAGTAGTTGTTAGTTGTCTCCCACCTATAGCAACGGATAAATTCATTTGCATATCCTTTACAGATAAACCATAGCGAGATAAAGCTTGTCGCTTCAGTTTCATTTCTAGATAAGGCTTACCAACCACCCTATCTGCAAAAACAGTTTCAGGTTTAATACTTGGAACTTCTTGAAGTATTTTTTCAAACTCATAGCCCACTTTTTCAATGGTTTCTAAATTTGGCCCAAACACTTTGATTCCCATTGGCGCCCGCATTCCAGTAGCCAACATGATCAAACGAGTCTGGATGGGTTGCAACTTTGGTGCCGAAGTCAATCCTGGGAATTTAGAGTGAGCTACTATTTCATTCCAAATATCATCTGGTTTTTTTATTTTTTTTCGCCATTGCCTAAAGTATTCCCCATCTTCATCTTCAATTAACTCATCTTTGGTTATTTTGCGAAAATCATCTACTCCATATTTATAGGACGTTCCATCCTTTAAAACAAAGGCATCGTCTTTATTAACTTTGAAACTGATTCTATGGCCATCTTTATTTACCATAAATTCAGGTATATAATTAATGGTGTTTTCGTACATGGAAATAGGTGCAGGGTCTAGGGCCGAATTAACCCGTCCCCATTTACCTACAGAAGACTCAATTTCAGGAATGGACATTAAATGCCTATTTAGGTTTGCCTGAGTCTCCATGTTCTCCGTAATACTTGAGTGGGGCATGGTAGTTGGCATCAATAAAAAAGAACCTTCATTTAACGCTGGCATAAATTCATTACCTATACCTGGAAATGTTTTTTCCAAACTAGCCCAAGCATCGGTGTTTTTAACTGTTTCTGGCAAAAACCCAAAAGTTTTATTGATTCCTAACCAGGCCACAGCACCAAAAATAAGAACAAACAACGGGAGCATTAAAAATTTCCATTTATTGACCAAACACCATTTTAAAATAGGCACATAAAAGTGGACAATAGCCATTAATGCCCCAAGAATAACACATAGTAATAAGGATACAAAAATTAAGTTTACGAATGTTGAGTTCGTTGCGCCAAGTGGCAACCATTCAATGGTCAAGAAATAAATTACAACAAAAGCCGTAATTACAATATTAACAATATTTGCGACCTTCTCTGAATATGGTAATTGAATACGGTTTTTAAATAAACTTCTTGGAGGAACAATAGTCAATAAATTATTTATCCCGATTAAAATTAAAGCTATTGCAATAACACTGCCATAAGCTACCAAAAACACAAGTCCAAAACCAATTAAAATTGAATTGAAGATTCTGCTTGTTTTCTTTTTATCTAATTTAATTGAAAATAAAATATGAGCCAATGCGGGAATGAACATAATTCCAATAATAAATGACGACACTAATGCAAATGTTTTTGTAAAAGCTAAAGGTGTAAACAACTTACCTTCCTGTGCCTGCATCGCAAAAACTGGTAAAAAACTTACTACAGTAGTTGCTAAAGCTGTTACTATTGCACCTGCCACTTCAACGGTTGCAACGTAAATTAATTGTACTAAGTTTTTACCTTTCACCCCTTCATTTTCGGGCAATTCCATATGCCTAATAATATTTTCGGTGAAGACAATACCTACATCCACCATGACGCCAATGGCTATTGCAATACCAGAAAGTGCTACAATATTGGCATCTACATGAAAATATTTCATTAAAATAAATGTCATTAATACACCAACTGGAAGCAGCATTGAAATTAATAAGGAAGCCCTTAGATTTAACACCAATATAATAACCACTAAAATACTTATTAAAACCTCATGCGATAAAGCGCCTTCTAAAGTACCTAAAGTTTCCTGAATCAATCCAGAACGATCATAAAAGGGTACGATGGTTATTTTTGAAACCGTACCATCTGCCAATGTTTTTGAAGGCAAGCCTGGAGCAACTTCTGCAATTTTATCTTTAATATTGTTTATAACTGCCAAAGGATTTGCTCCATAACGCGCTACTGCAACACCACCAACCGCCTCAACACCACTTTTGTCCAGGCCTCCTCTACGTCCGGCAGGACCAAATTGTATTTTAGCAACGTCTTTTAATCGTATTGGTACGTTTTCATTAACAGCAACGACACTTTCTTCTAAATCCTTAAGACTTTTAATATAACCCAAGCCCCTAACGAGGTATTCTGTTTTATTAAACTCCAAGGTTCGCGCACCAATATCGAGATTACTGTTTTTAACAGCATTCATGATTTTTTCAACATTGACATTGTTGGCTTTCATTGCATCGGGATCAATTTCAATTTGGTATTCTTTTAGAAATCCACCAATTGAAGCTACTTCGGCAACACCTTGGGCAGCCGTTAAATAATAACGAACGTAAAAATCTTGAATGGTCCTTAATTCTTGAGGGTCCCAACCACCAGTCGGCTTACCAGTCTTAGGATCTCTTCCTTCTAAGGTGTACCAAAATACTTGACCAAGAGCGGTCGCATCTGGACCTAATGCAGGGGTAACTGCATCTGGAACAGTCCCCGGTGGTAATGAATTTAGTTTTTCAAGAATACGGGTTCTTGTCCAGTAAAAATCCACATCGTCATTAAAAATGATATAGATACTAGATAGCCCAAAAATAGAATTGCTCCTTATGGTCTTTACTTCAGGAATCCCAAGTAAAGCTGTTGTTAAAGGATAGGTTATTTGATCCTCAATATCTTGGGGCGATTGACCTGCCCATTCAGTAAATACAATTTGTTGGTTTTCTCCAATATCAGGAATGGCATCAACAGGCACTGGGCTTCTTTCAAATAAGGATGTTTCCCAATCAAATGGAGCGGTAACAATACCACCAATGACAAAGGCAAGCAATAATATAAATGTTACTAACTTGTTTTCAAGGAAATAACGGATAGTTTTATTTAACATAAATTTTGATAATTAAACAATTAAACATTGGTATCATGAAAATACCGAATACAAAAAAATATCCTTATGGAAAACATCCATTGGATAAAAAAGTCTAATATTTAAAAATCAAATTAAATAAGTCTCGTCAAGCTTGTAGATACTCTTGACAATAAGTGGAGGTGGATATTCTGAAAATGAAGGAACTTTATACCCTAATTCTCCGAAAAGATTTAAATAAGTATATACAAATGAAGCAACAAATACTTGCTGATCAATACTAAGTTTATCAATTGAAATATTTAAATTGTCTTGTCCAGTAACTGTAATTTTTTGATTGTGGCAACAATTTTTTTCTGTAATATCATCTTTTGATTGTTTAGTTTGTAGTTGATCCATACCACAACTTTCGGCAGCACCAAGCAAAGATGTATCCACTAAAATATCACCACAATAATGACTTTCAATAGTGAAAGATGTAGTTGATAGCAGCACTAATAGTGCCATAAAAAAGGATGATATTTTGTATAAAATCTTCTTCATTAATTCTGCAAAGATATAAAAAAATAAATAGAGTTGATTTATTTAACAAATAATTTAGACGACAATGGTGGTCTAATTTAAGGTTTATTTATAACTATTTTCTTTGTGTTAGTATAAAACATTATGAATAATCAAGTTAAAAAATATTATTAAGAATTATTCTAAATAACTTGGATGATATGAAAGAGAGTATTACATTTGACTTTTATTTATAATTATTCTAAATAAATTTTCAATGAAAATTCTATCCTTAACAGCAATAGCCCTTCTATTTTACATCAAGGGATTAGCACAGACCAACCCACAAAAAAAAGATTCAACTACGCAACAAACCGAGCGACTTAAGGAAGTCGTCGTTACGGGAAATGTATTATTGGGTAGTAAATTTGAGGCAAGGAACAAAACGGGTTCTGCAACTTATATCTCAAACGAAGACTTAAAAAAATTCTCTTATACCAACATCAATAGAGTTTTGCAGGCTGTTCCAGGCATTAACATCTACGAAGAAGATGGATTTGGATTACGCCCAAATATTAGTCTACGGGGTACTTCGCCCGAGCGTAGCGCTAAGATTAATTTAATGGAAGATGGTGTCTTGATTGCGCCTGCCCCTTACAGTGCACCAGCTGCCTATTATTTTCCTACTATTGGCAGAATGGAAGCCATAGAGGTGTTAAAAGGAAGCAGCCAAATATAGTACGGCCCCAACACCACTGGTGGTGCCATAAATATGCTATCCTCTCGTATACCAGAAAAATTTTCTGGGAAAGCGTCAATTAACGCAGGAAACTATGATTCAAGAAACACCCAATTGGTATTAGGCAATAGTTTTAAGAATTTTGGGTTTGTGACGGATTATTTTAACTACAGTTCTGATGGTTTTAAAGATTTAGACGGCGGGGGCAACACGGGTTTCGATAAGACAGATTATATGGCTAAATTCAGAGTAAATACAAATTTGGATGCAAAAATCTATCAGTCGCTACTATTTAAAATCCAATATTCAGAGGAAGTAGCCAACGAGACCTATTTGGGACTGACAGATATAGATTTTGAGGAAAACCCTTTTAGAAGATACAGAGCTTCTTCAGAAGATGTTATGAACGCCGAACACCAACAGTACCAGCTTACCCATTTTATTCGTTTGTCACCATCACTTGATATAAGGACCACAGGCTATCTCAATAGATTTAAACGGAATTGGTATAAATTGGATGATGTGAATTTAGGTGAACGCATAAGTATTAATAACATTTTATCATCACCAGAAAATTTTCCTTCAGAGTATCAAACGCTCTTGGGCAACGATGACACCCAACCGGATGCTTTGGGTATAAAGGCAAACAATAGGGCCTATAGTTCAAACGGAATTCAATCTGTTGCTACGCTAAAATGGGGTAACCAATGGATACAGCGCTTGGAAGTAGGAATACGCTACCACGTAGATGACGAGGACAGGTTTCAATGGGTGGATAGATATGCGTTTCAAAACCAAGAATTAATACAGACTACAGTTGGTGAAAAAGGAACAGATGCCAACCGTATAAGCAGTGCCAAAGCACTGGCAGCACATTTACTATACACGGTAAAAATTGAAAATTTGACTTTGACCCCAGGGTTGCGCTATGAAAACATCACTTTGACCCGGACAGATTATGGTACTGACGACCCTTCTCGAACGGGTTATGACCTATCGATTAGAGAAAACGCAGTAGATGTCTGGATTCCTGGAATTGGGGCTAATTATAGGTTCAATAATGATCTCTCAATATTTGGTGGTTTACACAAAGGATTTTCACCGCCAAGTAATACCCCAGGGCAAAATCCTGAAAAAAGTTTTAATTATGAATTGGGCTCCCGATTTAGCTATAAAGGTTTCAATGGTGAAATCGTAGGCTTTTACAATGACTACCAAAATCTGCTTGGAAGTGATTTGGCAGCTACTGGTGGTACTGGAAGCCTGGACCAATTTAATGCAGGTCAAGTTCGTGTAAGTGGCATCGAGTTTTTACTAAATTACAACCTGTTGCATAACCAAAGTAGTAGATTTAAGTTTCCCCTATCAATCTCATACACACTTACTGATACTGAATTTTTAACCAGTTTTGACAGTAATGAGGATATTTACGGTATAGTCACCGCAGGCAACGAGATACCCTACATTGCAAAAAATCAATTAAATACATCTATTGGGTTACAGGACAATAAGTTTGAAGTAAACCTAAATTCACGATACACAAGCGCTATTAGAGCCAAGGCCGGTTCAGGACCAATCCCAGAAAACTTTAAAGTAGATTCAAATTTTATAATAGATTTGTCTGCTCATTATTTTTTAAATAAACAAATCACGCTATCTTCAAATATTATAAACCTGTTAAATACTACGTATGCTGTATCTCGTGTTCCTGCTGGCTTAAGGCCTGGTCATCCTTTTGGGATTAACTTTTCTTTGGCTTATAGTTTTTAGAAAGGAATCGAACATTAATAAATATGACTTTCGTCATATTTTTGTCGTATTTTTAAAATTACATTTGAATTATTAAAAAAATTAATCTCTAAAATGCTAATATATAGAATACTAAATAATCTTTGTTTGGTTACAAAAAAAAGATAAAAATCCTTAACTTTATAACGTGAAACCTTTTTTTACTAAAATAATGTCCTTTTTTTTAGCAGTTTGCATACTGTTTTCTGCATCTTCATTTACAGTGAATATGCACTTTTGTTGTGGAAAATTGGTTGATATCGCCCTTCTTAGTAAAGCGGAATCATGCAAAGACAAAGTCCAAAAGAAAGAGAATCCTACCAAAAAATGTACAACATTTCAAGAAAAAGATTGTTGTAGCAGTCAATCGATAGTAAAAATAGGTGATGATATTATCAAAAAAGCTAACAATGACCTTCAGGTTGACGATATAGTTTTCTTAAACACTTATTTTCACACTTATATAAATCTATTTGAAGGACTTGATGAAAATGTTGTTCCTTTTAAACATTACAGGTCGCCCTTGTTATTCAAGGATATACAAATTCTCCACGAGACTTATTTAATTTGATTTTCTACATCGCAGATTAAATTTAATCTGCATTTATAATGGCCACTATTTCACTTCTGGCCAACATTTGTTGTACTTATTTGTCAACATCACTATTTATTACATCAGTAATCATGTAAAGGCAAAACCTTTTAAACTATTTGATTTAATACATAATAGCAATACATTAAATATCATGAGCACTCCAAAGGAATTTTGGATTAAAAATATGGTATGCAATCGCTGCATAAAAGTCATTAGGCAAGAACTACAAGGACTGGGAATAACTATACTCTCTTTAGAATTAGGAAGACTTTTGGTAGAAGTGCCCAACAAAACCGATAATGAAATTATTGATGATGTAACTAATGTACTGCGCGCCAACGATTTTGAAATCGTACAGACTGAAGAAGAGATGCTTGTAGAACGAATCAAAATAATCTTGATTAAAGCATTGCAAGAGTTGCCGCTACATATAAAGGTAAAGACCTCTGAACTTTTAGCATCAACACTTCATCGGGACTACAAAACATTGAGCAAATTGTTTTCTGCAAATGAAAAGACCACTATTGAAAAATACTTTATCAAACTGAAAATTGAAAAAGCAAAAGAACTCATTCAACTTAAACAACACTCTTTTTCTGACATAGGTCACTTGTTGGATTATAGTAGTGTCAACCACTTGTCCAGACAGTTTAAAGATGTAGTGGGAATGAGTATGACGGACTATAAAAACTCAGAAAACTGGAAACGTAATTTCTATGATGAAATTATATAGATAACAACGAAAGTTATGCAGATAGAGCTTCTGACTAACTATTAAATTTAATAATTCAAAAAAATTAATAATATGAAAACAAAATAAATCTTAATCAGTATCACACTTACTGGCTTCCTTTTTTTACTTCTTATAAGTTTTGCGAAAGCACCAAAAAATGATTATGAAACTTTGCAACAAAAAAAATGGGTTGCGCCCGCGAGTGCAGACAAGATAGTCAATCCTCTAAAAGGAGATGCTAATGCTGCTGCTTCTGGCAAAAAACTTTACAAGGTCATGTGCTTTGTTTGTCATGGTCCAAAAGGTAAAGGTGATGGCATGGGAGGCGCAGGCTTAACACCTAAACCAACAGACTTGACCAGCAAGGTCGTTCAAGCCCAATCTGATGGAGCCATTTTTTGGAAAATTACAGAGGGAAGAACACCTATGGCTAGCTACAAATCATCTATTCCAGAAAAAAAACGTTGGGAAATTATTAACTATATAAGAACACTCAAATAATGAAAAAGCTAACTATATTATTAATGATTGTTGGATTTGGTCATATTACTTATGGGCAAACGTACAACAACTTTGAAACAGACAGCGTAACTGCGCCGGAGCCATTTAAACCAAGTAAAACACAGTTTATGATTAGAGGGTATGGTCATACAGGATTAAACTTTATGAATACTGAAGGCGAAAAGGAATCTTCATACGTTGGTTCAGCCTTTGCACCTATTTTCCTATTCAAACATTCAGATAGACTTATGTTTGAAGCAGAGCTTGAATTTGGACTCGAAAATAACGAACTTGAAGTAGGTCTGGAATATGCAGATGTTATGTATATATTAAATAAGAACATGACGGTTCGCGCTGGTAAATTTCTACTTCCTTTTGGAACGTTTATGGAACGATTACATCCTGCATGGATTAACAGGCTACCTACAAGACCTTTGGGTTTTGGTCATGATGGTATTGCGCCTGCATCAGGGATTGGTGTAGAACTTCGAGGTGCTTTTGATCTTGGAGGACCAAAACTGAATTATGCCGTTTATTCGACCAATGGCCCACGATTAAAGGATGGCAGTGTCGAGCCAGAAGAGGCTGGAATGCTCATGTTCCAAAACTTTGAGGACAACAATAACAGCAAAGCATTTGGAGGAAGAATTGGTTTGTTGCCTTTTGCAGATTCCTCAACCGAAATAGGCTTTTCAAGCTATTCTACAAGCAAAGTTGGGACTACAGATTCAGAATATGAAAACGTAGGAGTATTTTTATATGCTATCGATTTTGCCTTTATAAAACAAATACCAGCAATTAGTGGATTTATTGATATTAAAGGGCAATACAATAATTCTGATATTGATGATGCTACTTATACAGAAGTCCATGAAGATGGGGATGAAGAAGAATATACTTTTGACAATAAAAGCAACTCCTTCTACGCACAATTAAGCTATCGTCCAACAATGGCTAGCAGTGATTTTATGAAAAAGTTAGAACTAGTTGGAAGGTATTCAAATCTCAATACACCTGAAGGTGCCGAATGGGAAGAACGGTCTGATCAATATGCTTTCAGCTTAAACTATTGGCTAACCTGGAGATCGGTCATAAAAGTGGCATACCAAACAACAGATAGTGTTGGTGGTCATGATGGAGGCGGTACTGCCAATGGTTTTTTTATTCACTGGGCCATTGGTTTCTAATAAAATTTATAAAAACTTTAAAATTATGAAAACAATACATAAAATACTTGTCGTTGCTGTAGTGATCTTCACCACAGGAGGAATGATAGTTGGATGTTCTTCAACAAAAAACGCTTACACTGCTGCCACAGATGTTCAAGATGAGTTCAAAATTGAAAAATCTGGTGCCCAAATGTGGGGAGAAGCATGCAATAGATGTCATTTAGCACCCTCACCTGCTGATTATAATGACACAGATTGGAGCACTATAGCTTTGCACATGAGAGTTAGGGCAAATCTTGCTGAAAATGAAATTGCAAAAATTGAAACCTTTTTAAAATCTGCGAATTAATAGATGGTAAACCATTCGCTTAACTACAATTAAATAGATTTTAGGGAATGGGGTTATTAAAATAAAAAGAATGTTTAACTCAATAAAAAAATAGAATTATGAAAACGCTAGTAATTATTTTATTGGCAATTGGGCTTTTAAGCCTTAACAGCTGCAAACAAGAATCAGGCCCTCAAGCATTATTGGAAAACTTAGAAACCCGCACAGAGGTTTTTAATGCCATTACCGGAAATCACGATTATATGACCGAGTTTATGGTAAATATGCACAATAGTGACCACGCTATGCAGATGATGCAAGGTGAAGGTATGCAATTGATGATGAAAGACAGTATGATGATGAAAAATATGCTGGGCAATAAACCTATGATGCACTCAATGATGGACAGAATGATGAAAAGCCCAGAAACAATGGGCTCTATGATGAAGATGATGCACGAAAAAGGAATGATGAGTGAAGATTGTATGGAATCCTGCTCAAAGATGATGGGAAAAAAAGGAATGGACATGCAAGAAATGAATAAAATGGACAGAATGGATTCACCAAACAAGGAGGACCATACCGAGCATCACTAATTATTAACAATAAAAAATAGATAATGAAAAACAATCACTGGTTTTGGATGGTTATAAGTTGTGTTTTACCACTACTGCTAATCTTTTTAGCGCCCTCGTTTGGTATTGGAGACGGTTCATCCCTCTTTATTTTTATCATTTTTATGTTTGCCTGTCATTTATTTATGCCTCACGGCTCTCATGGGCACGGTGGACATAACCATTCACAGCACAAACAAAATAAACCTCAAAAGAATAAAGAAAAGCCTTTAGTTGGAATTAAAGACGAACACAAAGGTCATCAACATCACTAAATACTAAACACAATGAAACAAAAATTTCTAATAGACGGAATTAGTTGTGGCGGATGTGTTGCAAGGGTAAAAAAGGCTCTAGAGAAACATCCCAATATTGAAAAAGCAGAGATTTTTTTAGTGCCAAAAGGAGCTACAATCATCACAATGAAAGAACACATTTCAATTGAGGAATTACAAAAGCAACTCAACACCCTTAATGGGTATACAATAACAAAAATAAATTAATAACAAATTAAAACTAAAAATTATGCATTTATACGACGGACATTTTGGAGGTATGCACCTAATATGGTGGATTATATGGGTGGTTTTCATTGCTTGGATATTCTTTATCCCTGTTGATATACCATATCAAAAATCAAAAAAAGAAAGCCCACTGGATATTTTGAAAAAGCGCTTTGCAAAAGGCGAAATATCCAAGGAAGAATATGAAGAATCAAAAAAAATTTTAGAAGTAAAAGATTAATTAAAAACACTGTGTCAAAAAACAAATTAAAAACAAATTAAAAACAAAAAAATGAAAAAAAGAATAATTATTAGTCTTGTATTCCTGATAGGAATACTGCTATCTGCACAAACTGCATTCGCTCAGGCCAGTGATAAAACCAAGCGGCAGATGTACATCAACGGAAAAGGCGAAGTCCTAGATCGTGGAACAAAACTTGGCTATATAAGTAAGGAGGATATTGTATTTAATAACCAAGGGAAAAAACTAGGATTCATAAAAAACGGAAGGGTATATGATGAAGATGGCAATTATTTAGGGAAAGCAAAAAAAGGGGGACAATATTATAATGAGAATGGCCAGTTTGTGCTCTCTGTTAAGGGCAATAATGAAAAATGTGAGATTTTGGATCCTAAAGGCCATGCTATAGGTTACGTTCATAAAAACTACAAACTTCATGCCTGTGCCACACATTGTTTCTTTGGAGAAAAGAAGATAGGAGATGATATGGATGCCATAATATCGGGGTATATGGACATTGAAAATGCTTTGGCTGCTGATAACAGCAAGTCTGCACAAGAAGCGGCAATAAAACTACTGAATGGAGAAACTGCCCTGAATGAAACTTATATAAAAAAGACCTTGGAAGAACTATCAAAATCCATGGAAATTAACGAGCAACGAAATCAATTTGCAAATTTGTCCAAACAACTGTACACTGTTATCAAGGAAACCGATTTAGCGGGAAAAACACTTTATTGGAACCATTGCCCAATGGCCATGGATGGTAAAGGTGCTAATTGGCTAAGCCTAACCGAAAAAATCAAGAATCCTTATTTGGGTTCAAAAATGCCCAATTGTGGCTCAGTAAAAGAGACCTTAAAATAAAAACGCCATTTGTTTATTTTGAATAAAGTTTTACAATTCGAGTAATTTTTGATTGAAAATTGCTCGAATTGTAATCAAATCAGGTTTTAGATTTAATAAATAAAAACGTACAACAGATTAAATATTTCTAATAAAAAAACTAAATATTATGTATCGATTAAACACAAAAAAGCTCGGTTTTGCCTTCGGTCTTACTGGAGCACTTATTTATCTAGGATGTATGATTGTTATGACTACAGCAGGACAAGAAGGAACAATAACCTTTTTCAACAGCCTGTTGCACGGATTAGATACCACCAACATCATTAGGATGGATGTTTCTTTACTGGAAGCATTAATAGGTATTATTCAAACGTTCATTTTGTGGTGGCTTATTGGTGCTTGTATCGGTGCTTTTTATAATGCTCAAATAAAACTTTATAAATATTAAAATTCTAATCATGTATAAAATCATATGAATTTAGCAAAAATAAAAGTTTTAGTAATTCAAACATTAATAAGTGGCTGCATATTCTATTTCTTAGTTCATCCATTTACAATGGTTCTCTATTGGTTTGAATACAGCCATACGCACTTTTCAGCATCCCTCTTTCTGAAAATATTAAATGAGTACTTTCTTGAATCCTTTAGTTTTAACATGAGAGGAATGAGTATGTCATTAATGTTATTTGGAAGTGTTTTGGGCTTGGTGTCTGGCCTTTTTTGGATTAAACTTAAAAAGAAAAACACTATAATTGGCACACAACAGCGCCTATTACAAAGAGACATTACCGAAATTATTGCAGATGGAGAAAACGAAAAAGTAGAATTCAAATCATCAGTTCGTTATGATTATTTAAGAAAAATTATCAATCGTGAATTGGAAACAGTTATTGCAAAAACCATAGTAGGCTTTATGAATACGAATGGCGGGAAATTAATTATTGGTGTTGACGACCAAGGTAATATTTTGGGGCTAGAAAACGATTTTAAGACACTCAAACACAAAAATAGAGATGGTTATGAGCGTGAGATTTTTAGAATCATTTCAAAACAGATAGGTCACGAAGCTTGTTTTAGCAATCATATTTCTTTTTATATAATAAATAAAAAGGATATATGTATTATAGACATTGAACCTTCCAAGGAACCTGTGTATGTTAAGGATGGAACAAACACGAACTTTTATGTGAGGACAGGAAATGCTACTTATCCTTTAACCGTAAAAGAAACTGTAGATTATTTAAAACATCTAAAAACTTAAAATTATGCAATACGTTTGGTTTATATGGTCACTTATTATTTTGGCTCTTTGGACAGTAATCTATCTCTTCAAAATCGATTCGAGAAAAGAAATGCTCAAAATGAGTCTGATAACAATACCTTTCGGATTGACAGAACCTCTGTTCGTACCAAAATATTGGTTGCCACCGTCGCTTTTTGATTTGGCAGAAAAAACAGGTTTCGATATAGAGAGTTTTATTTTTTCTTTCGCCATTGGCGGCATTGTTACCGTACTCTACAATCTTATTTTTAAACGAGGCCTTGTAGAAATACCACGAATCGAACGAAGTCATAACAAACATCGCCTGCATATTTATATTCTTTTTATACCAGTTATCCTATTTATTCTTCTGGCGCTATTTACGTCGCTCAATCATATTTATTGTGGCATTGTAGGTTTGTTCGTAGGTGGGTTAGCGACACTTTATTGTCGCCCAGATTTAAAAGGAAAAATTTGGGTTGGGGGAATTTTGTTTACAGTATTGTACTTCATTTATTTTGGTAGTATCCTTATATTTTATCCCCTATATGTAGAGCTATACTGGAACCTTGACAACTTGACCCATATACTTGTCCTCGGTATTCCCATCGAAGAATTGCTTTTCGCTTTTACCTTTGGGATGTATTGGTCTGGACTATACGAACACCTTTATTGGCGAAAATTAATAAAGACTAAAGCTTAAAAAAAGAAGAATAATGTATAACCTAAAAAAAAATAAATCATGAAAATTGTATTAGCCATAGATGGTTCAGAACATAGCAATATTGCTATTGAGAAACTAACCCAATTGACATTTGCCACCAACTCAGAAATAAGAATTGTATCTGTTTATGAGAATCCCTTGTTGTTTGCTCCAGGAGCAGTACCAATGGGTGGATTGCCTGATAATTATGAACAGGCCATGTTATCGGTAAAGAAATCTTCAGAGAATACCATTAAGGAAGCCGCTAAATTATTAAAAGAAAAAAACGCAAAACTAAATATAACAACCACTGTTTTACATGGGCAACCAAAAAATGCAATTCTTAATGAAGCGGAAACCTTTGGTGCGGATTTAATTGTAGTTGGTTCACAAGGGCACGGAGCGTTTTCACGCTTTCTGCTGGGATCGGTCTCACAATTCTTAGCAATGCATGCCAACTGCTCGGTTATGATCGTACGAAAAAAAGGTGAAAAGTGAATATAAAGTTAATAACTGTAATTAAAAAAAATAAAGTCTAAAATTCAATATGAAAATTAATCACTCGCACAACGACAATAAAGAATCTACTTGTAAGGTAGCAGATGAAATCTGCCTACCAGATTCCAAATTTCCGCGTGTGGTTATCATTGGTGGAGGATTTGCTGGTTTGGCATTGGTAGAGAAATTGAAGCATAAAAAAGTGCAGGTGGTATTATTCGATAAAAACAATTTTCATCAATTTCAACCTTTACTATACCAAGTGGCTACAAGTGCTTTAGAACCAGATAGTATTGTGTTTCCTTTCAGAAAGCAAATCAGTGGCTACAAAAATGTAGTGTTTCGTTTAGCAGAAGTTGAACAAATCCAGCCTTCTACAAATACAATAATAGCCAACAATGGAAAGGTTAAATATGATTATTTGGTTTTGGCAACGGGAACAACTACCAATTTTTTTGGAATGAATTCCATCGAGAGAAATAGCCTTGGAATGAAGGATATCCGCGATTCTCTAAATATCCGCCATATGATGCTGCAAAATCTAGAACAGGCTGCCATAACCTGCGATGATGAAGAACGCGATGCCCTAACAAATTTCGTTATTGTTGGTGGTGGTCCCGCTGGTGTGGAAATGGCAGGTGCATTGGCCGAATTCTGTAAATACATACTTCCCAAAGATTACCCAGAGTATCCATCATCTATTATGAAGATTTATTTAATAGAAGGCTCAGATAAGTTAATAGCAGCAATGTCTGATAAAGCTTCAACACAAACTCTAAAATATTTGAAAGAGCTCAATGTAAATGTGTTATTTAATGAGATTGTAACAGATTATGACGGACACATAATTACCACTAAAAAAGGCACACAAATACATGCCAAAAATTTAATTTGGACCGCCGGAGTTAAAGGGCAATTGCCCAAAGGAATTGATAAAGAACATCTAGTAAACGGTAACCGTTTAAAAACAAACGAACATTTGCAGGTTGAAGGATTTAATAGCGTTTTTGCAATAGGAGATATTGCTGCTGTTATAAATACCGATACACCAAAAGGGCATCCACAAGTGGCTCAGGTAGCTATTCAACAGGGAAAATACTTAGGTGAATTACTGTTAAATATAGTAAAAGACAAACCTATTATTAATCCGTTCGAATATAAAGATAAGGGATCGTTAGCAACGGTAGGTAAACGTAGGGCAGTAGCTGACTTGGGTAATTTCAAGTTCGCAGGTTATTTTGCTTGGTTTCTATGGTCTATCGTGCACTTGATGTCCATTAGCGGTTTTAGAAACAGGTTGATGGTTGGTTTTAATTGGATGGTAAGCTATTTCACCTACGAAAAGAGCAATCGTGTGATTATTCGGAATTTTAAATCAAATAATCAAAATAAAAAAGTTGAAAAACCTTCAACTAAAATATTAACAGAAAAATAAAAAACTTATGAAAAATATAGCGGTAATAGGATACGGAGTCATTGGAAAAAGAGTAGCCGATGCCATTAACGCACAAGATGATATGAACCTTATTGGGATTTGTGATGTCATTAGTGATTGGCGTATACAAAACGCCGTGAGAAAACAGTATAATATCTATGCAGCAACCGTCGAAGCCGAAAAACAAATGAAGGCTTCCAGCATTTCAGTAAAGGGCAATTTGCAGAGCTTATTGGATAAAGTGGATCTGGTGGTTGATTGTACCCCAAAGAACATTGCGGCAAAGAATGTTATGATATATAAAAAACAAGGTATAAAGTTCATTGTTCAGGGTGGTGAAAAACACGAAACCACAGGCCATTCTTTTAGTGCCGAAAATAATTATCAATCAGCATTAAATTTGAATGCAACACGTGTAGTTTCCTGTAATACAACCTCTATTTTGCGAACGCTGACCGCTTTAAAAAGAGCCGATTTATTGGATTATGCCAGAGGAACATTGTTAAGAAGAGCTACTGATCCGTGGGAAAGTCATTTGGGTGGTATTATGAACACCATGGTGCCCGAAAAAGATATCCCAAGTCATCAAGGTCCGGATGCTAAAAGCGTAGATTCTGATTTGGACGTCATCACTTCCGCAGTAAAAGTTCCTGAAACTTTAAGCCATATGCATTATTGGAATGTGAAATTGAAAAAACAAGCCACAAAAGAAGACGTGCTGAATGCTTTTAAGACATCCAGCCGAATTAAACTCATACGCTATGACCAAGGTTTGGTCTCAAATAATACCATTAAGGAAATGTTCTTGGATATGGGCAGACCTTGGGGCGATATGTATGAAGTAGCCCTTTGGGAAGATATGTTGAAAGTACAGGGAGATGAACTTTTTTATGCCTATGTAGTCGATAACCAAGCCATTGTAATTCCAGAAACCATTGATGCCATTAGAGCATTAACTGGAATTAAAACAGATGGAGCAAAGTCCATTGCTAAAACCAATGAAAGCTTGGGAATTCATTAAATATTAACAAAATGAAAACAGACATAAATATTACCGATCTATTAGGAGAAAAAGCAGACTTCTACTTAGAACACGTCTGTGAAAAAATAACCAAGGACGAATTGCAAACACCTAGTAAGACAAGCCTCGAAAAGGTATTTGCTCAAAGTAACAGAAGTCCGCAGGTTCTGCGAAGTCTTTCACAATTATATAACCACGGAAATCTTGGTGGCACAGGCTACTTGAGCATCCTTCCAGTAGACCAAGGCATCGAGCATAGTGCGGCTTTCTCATTCTATAAAAACCCTGACTATTTTGACCCCGAGAATATTATAAAACTGGCGATGGAAGCAGGTTGCAACGGAGTGGCTTCCACCTTTGGGGTATTGGGATTGAACGCTCGAAAATATGCCCATAAAATTCCCTATATCGTTAAGATTAACCACAATGAACTACTTACCATTCCCAATAAATATGACCAAACATTATTTGGAAAGGTAAAAGATGCTTGGAATATGGGAGCGGTTGCTGTAGGTGCGACTGTGTACTTTGGTTCTGAAGAAAGCAACAGACAGCTCAAGGAAATTGCCGAAGCTTTTGAAGAGGCTCACAGTTTAGGTATGGCTACTATTTTATGGTGCTATCTGCGTAACGAAGCTTTTAAAACTGGAAAAGAAGATTATCATGCCGCCGCCGATGTAACTGGGCAAGCCAATCATTTAGGAGTTACCATTCAAGCAGACATCATCAAACAAAAATTACCGACCAATAATTTTGGATTTAAAAACATAGGGTTTAGTAAATATGATGATGAAATGTATGATACGTTGACAACGGACCACCCCATTGATTTATGTAGGTTACAGGTAGCCAATTGTTATATGGGCAAAATAGGACTGATAAATTCTGGTGGCAGCTCAAAAGGTAAGTCTGATTTGGTTGAGGCAATAACGACAGCAGTAATCAATAAAAGAGCTGGTGGCTCTGGATTGATAATGGGGCGAAAAGCATTTCAAAAGCCATTAAGAGAGGGTGTAGAATTATTACAAACCGTACAAAGTGTGTATTTAGATAATAAAATTACAATCGCTTAATAAGCATTACAATTATGAGTTTTTAAGCTATTTATAAAATTCAAGACAATGACGCTTTTAATTATCTTTTTATTATTAATGATTCCTATTGGTTTGATATGGCTCTTTTACAAGAAAAACAAACTTATTGAAGGAATATTAAACAATCAATGACATTTTACCTCTTTTGAAAATGTAATAGGTAAACAACATCACGTAAATAATGAGTTACACGAATTTTTAGAACCATTTGAAAAATAAACATGACAGAAGTCTTTAAAAATATCAACCCATTTATCCTCGGACTACTCATCAGTCTGGGCATTGGCCTTATTCTTGGTTTGGAACGTGAATATGACAAGTTGAAAGAAGAACAAGGTTTTGCAGGTATAAGGACTTTTCCAATTGTGGCAATCATTGGTTTTATCTTGGGAAATCTTTCCACAACCTACACACCATGGTTGGTCATAATAATTTTAGCAGCATTCCTTTTATTTCTTTCGTTAAGTCATCTGTCAATGATACAAAAACACGTTATGACTGGCATTACAACCAATATGGCATTATTCGCTACGTTGATTTTGGGTGTAATGGTTGCCAATCATTTGCATAAGGAAGCAGTTGCTACCTCAGTCATTGTAGTTACTTTATTGTCATTAAAAACGACCTTTAATACATTTATAAAGAACATCACTTCGGAAGAGCTTTTTGCTTTCATTAAATTTTCGATCATTGCTCTTCTAATTTTGCCTTTCTTACCAAATCAGGATTATGGCCCAGAAGGTTTATTGAACCCTTTTGAGATTGGAGCCATTATAGTGATTGTATCTTTTCTGAATTTCATCGGTTACTTTCTCGTAAAATATGTAGGCTCTAAACGTGGTATTTTACTCACTGCAATTTTAGGCGGATTAATTTCAAGTACCGCAGTAGCTTGGATTTATGCTTCCAGAAGTAAAGAGTCACCTGAACTTTCAAAAGAATATGCTGCGGGAATAATTATAGCTTCTGCCATAATGTTTCCAAGGCTTGCGGTATTGGCCTATATTTTCAATAGTGTCATACTTTATTATTTAGTTGTTCCCTTTATAATCCTCACCCTTATCTGTTTGATTAGTGCTCTCCTATTTATTAAAAAAGATGCAAATGTTCCAAAGACGGATATTAATTTAGGTAATCCACTTAATATCTTAAATGCTCTTGGGTTTGGCGGTATTTATGTAGTGATTCTATTTGCCGTATTTTATGGAAACCAATTTTTTGGCGAAAGCGGCTTATACTATTCAGCGCTTATTGCAGGATTGGCAGATACAGATGCGATAACCATAAGTATGGCGAAATTTGGGTCTTTGGAAGACAAACTCGCTCTCGCAACCAATGTCATTATTACGGCAACCATAAGCAATATGATAGTTAAACTGCTTATTACCTATTTTAAAGGTTCCAAAAAAACAGGAAAACTCGTGATGTTCATTTTTGGAAGTGTTGTATTAATAGGCTCCTTATTAATCCTGTTACGTTGATAGATGTTACAAATTAAATAATATTAAAAATGAAAAACATACTCGTACCCACCGATTTTTCTGAAAATTGCTCAAAAGCAGCTTATTTAGGAATTAATATGGCTAAACTATATAATGCTGAAATCCATTTCTTTCATATATTAAAAACACCTATAAACTGGGTGAAATTGGACAAACTTAAAGAAAAAAGATATCCTGAGACATTGAAACAAATAGGAATAGCTAAAGCTGCATTGAGGGAATTAGAAAAAGCAGCGGAAAGAGAAGGACTTAAATGCCAAACGTTTCTTCAGTTTGATTCTGGACAAAAGGATATTTTAGAGCATTCTGGACATTTCGCCCATGATTTCATTATTACTGGAAGCAGTGGAACAAAAGGCACTATTAGAGAAATAATAGGTAGTAATGTTGAGGAAATTGTCCGAAAAGCCAATGCGCCAGTTATCGTTGTGAAAGATGAAGAAGTAACCTTTCCTTTTAAGAATATTGTTTTTGTTTCAGATTTTGAAGAAGACGTAAGTGATGCCTTTAAACATACAATATCCATAGCTGAAAAATGTAATGCCCGAATTCATTTATTGCGTATAAATACGCAGACAGACTTTAATAGTATTGAGCTTGGTTTAGCCCCCATTGAACAGTTATTGCAAAAATTTCCAAAGTTAAAAAACTATTCCATGGCACTATATAATGAACCCTCGATAGAGACTGGTATCAATACATTTGTAAAACAGCAACCAACAGATTTAATTGTAATGGTTACTCATGGTAAAACCGGATTTTTAAGTCTGTTCTCCAAAAGTATCGCTGAAGGCGTTACCAATCATTCCACACTACCTGTAATGACCATACATATATAAAAAATGAGCAACAAAATAAACATAGTAAAACATTCTGGGGAAAGCGTTCCATTCGATGTTAAAAAACTTATCAAGTCACTAAAACGCACACAAACAAGTGATGAAAGTATTCAACAAATTATTGAACAAATCCAATCAAATATTTATGAAGGGATTACTACCAAAAAAATATATCAAATGGCATTCAAATTACTTAAGGGCAAATCACGGGTAAGTGCCTCAAAATACAAACTAAAAAAAGCATTGATGGAATTAGGACCTTCTGGATTTCCTTTTGAAAAATTAGTAGGTAAAATAATGAAACATGAAGGTTTTGAAACTAAGGTTGGAGTAATTGTTCAGGGTAATTGTGTCCATCATGAAGTAGATGTGATAGCACTAAAAGACAATAATCATTATATGATTGAATGTAAATATCACAGTGATCAAGGGCGGTTTTGCAATGTAAAAATTCCATTATACATCCATTCAAGATTTTTGGATGTGGAAAAACAATGGGAGCGTCAAAAAGGCCACCAGGCAAAACTTCATAAAGGAGGGGTTTACACCAACACACGTTTTACAACCGATGCCATACAATATGGGGAATGTGTTGGCTTACTGCTTACGAGCTGGGATTATCCAAAAGGAAACGGACTTAAAGATAGAATAAATAAGTTGGGACTGCATCCATTAACAGCTTTAACAACCTTGACAAAAGCCGAAAAAACCAAATTACTGGACACAGGTATTGTGCTTTGTAAAGAGCTTCATGAAAACCCTAGTTTATTGGAAAAAATAGGGGTACCAAAACCAAGATATAAAACCATTCTCGAAGATTCACGTGAGTTATGCAGAAAACATTAAAAATAAAAATTCATTAATTCTAAATACAATTTAGATGAAGACAGAAGTATTGAAAAAACAGAACCATATAGATTTAGAGCCATTTTACCAAGCATTGGAAGATGACCCAAAACTACTTGAAGAAGCCATTGAAATATTATTGGGGATGGTAAACTTTGAACGTAAATCCATAAAGAAAATAGCACTTGCTATCAAAGATGATTCCCGAAATTTATATAATAAGATAGCGGAATTGAGCAAATCGAACCAAGATAAAGGAAACACACCTTCTTGCTGTGGTGGGCACTAAATAAATACTATAAAGATGAAAAACAATAAAATAAATATCCACTTTTTGGGAGCGGCAGGCACCGTAACTGGCTCAAAATATTTAGTGGGCACAGGAGATAAAAAAATACTGATAGACTGCGGACTTTTTCAAGGGTTAAAGGAATTTCGCCTCAAAAACTGGGAATATCCACCAGTTAAAGTTTCAGAAATTGATGCGGTATTACTTACCCACGGCCATATGGACCATACAGGTTACCTACCAAGATTGGTCAAACAAGGATTCAATGGATCTATCTATGGCACCAATCCAACATTGGATATTGCAAAAATCATACTTAATGACAGTGCAAAAATACAAGAACAAGAAGCTGAACGCGCTAACAAAGAAGGCTATTCCAAACACAGTCCGGCAGAACCGCTTTACGATCTAAAGGATGTTGAAAAAACCATTCCACATTTTAAAGCTGTGCCCCAATCTCAATGGATTCCGTTATTTGAAGGTATCAGGGCACGTTTTCAATACAATGGACATATTTTGGGTGCTACTTTCATTGAATTAGACGTAAACGAAAAACGTCTTATCTTTTCAGGAGATATTGGAAGAACCAATGACTTATTACTATATCCCCCACTAAAACCTAACAAAGCTGATGTCTTATTTATTGAGTCAACCTACGGTGGAAGGTTTCATCCGGACGAAGTAGAAGCCATTCCTAAGATTGAAAAATTGGTTAGTGACACTATAAATAGAGGTGGTAGTCTGTTTATTCCAAGTTTTTCAGTAGAACGTGCCCAACTTATGATGCTTATTTTTTGGAGGCTCTTAAAAGAAAATAAAATTCCGAAAGTGCCAATGATAATGGATAGTCCTATGGGAGCAAATGTTTTGGAATTATTTCATAGCACAAGGGATTGGCACAAACTTGAGAAACACGAATGTGATGAAATGTGTTCCTATTTTAAAGTTGTGAGCAGCTATCGGGAAACAATGGAATTACGAATCGATAATACGCCAAAAATAGTAATTGCAGGTAGTGGAATGCTCACAGGAGGACGTATGCTAAACTATCTGGAAACACAAGCTCAAAACCCTAATAATACTTTGCTATTTGTTGGCTATCAAGCCGAAGGAACTCGTGGAAGAAAGTTATTAGAGGGAGATAAAGATTTAGAGGTATATGGAAAACGAGTGCCTTTTGAAATGGAAGTAACAGAAATTGAAGGTCTTTCAGCACATGCAGACCATGCAGAACTAATAGATTGGATGAGTAAGATTAAGAATAAACCAGAAAAGATTTTTATTATACACGGCGAAAAGGAAAGTGCAGAAGCTCTACAGAAAGGCATCAAAGAAACCTATGGTTGGAATGCTGAAATCCCACAGCTCTTTAATATCGAAAATGTTTAATTTCTTAACCATAAAAAATGAATAAAAGAAAAACAGACACCAATTGGTATGTGATAACGGGTGGTCCCAGTACTGGAAAAACCACAGTAATAAATATGTTGAAAAAAAGAGGTTATAAAACAACCATTGAGCATGCACGGCACTATATGGATACCATGCGAACCGAAGGAGAAACTATTGAAGAGATGCGCAGCAATAAAAGAAAATTCCAATTAGGTGTTTTAGATATGCAAATTGAACAAGAAGCCGCTATACAGCCAAAAGATTTGGTTTTTTTGGATAGAGCCATTCCAGATGCTATGGCATACTATCAATTTTTGATGCTTAATTATGATGAGAAATTATTAAACGCAGTCAAAAACACCTCGTATAAAAAAGTGTATATTTTAGACCGATTGCCTTTTATCAAAGACTATGCAAGAACCGAAGATGAAGACGATCAAAAAAAAATACATCAATTAATAATTGATGTTTACACTTCTTTGGGATTTCCAATTGTTATAGTTCCGGTATTACCTCCAACAGAGCGTGTAGAATTTATATTAAAAAACATTTAATTAAACTAAATGGCACATACCACTCTTCAAAAATTTAAACAAAGATTTAAAACTCTTAAATATTTAATATTATTAATCCCTGCAATTTTGGTGTCGCAAAACCAAATGCTTATTAGTCAACTTTCAGAAAGATTGGTAACAAGGGAAAACTTTGATAATAAAGGAAACTTGCTTAATAAACAAACTTTTGAAGCTAGTGAAACAATAAATAAAAATGGGTATTATGAAATTAAGGTTGTAACGGAATTGTTTAACAAAGACAAAAAATCTACCGACAAATACACAACCACATATCGCTGTAAACCTGATGAAGCAAGTATAATGGTAATGGCATTTCCGTTTTCAAATCCAAAATCAAAGGAAACCGAAATTAATACCATCTCTGAAAATTTTAAAGAGTTGTATGATTTAGAAAACTTGGAAGATATAAAACTTGAAATGAGTTTTGATTCGGGCCTATTAAATTTTTTTGGTTCAAAAAGCACGATAAAGATTTACGACCGAAAATTAGATAATAACAAAAATAATATTAAATCAAAAATTAATATTAAAGCCTATGCCTTGGGGATTCGAATAAAACAACTTAACTATTCAGTAATTGAAAAATTAAACAGTAACGGTTTATTGACCTTTCAAAAATTTACCGAAAAAGACAACAGTTATTTCACAATGACTTATAAATAAAAGAACATGAAAAATTACGACACTCTTTCTGAAGCCATTAACGATTTACAGGCAAACGAATATCCTTATGATTTTAACTTAAAGCCTGAATGCTTGGAATGTGCTTCACTGAAAATTGAGCTTCGAACAGAAGATTTTAAAGTAGATAAAACCTATCGCTTTGAAGGAATGAGCAGTACAGATGATAATTGCGTTCTTTATGCCATTTCATCAAAGAATGGAGTTAAAGGACTGTTGGTAGATGCCTACGGTGTCTATGCCGAAAATATTTCAGAGGCAATTCGCAAAAAATTACGATAACACTTAAATAGAACACTATGGACAATAACAAAGACAAAAAAATGGACCATTCAAAGATGGACCATTCTAAAATGAATCATGACAAAGATGACCACTCAAAAATGGATCATTCAAAGATGGACCATTCGAAAATGGTAGACCCAAAATCGGGCGACCATAGCAAGATGGACCATAGCAAAATGGATCATTCAAAGATGAAACACGACCACGGAAGTGTTCCTATGGGAATGGCAGGTCATGACCATCATAAAATGATGATAGCTGATTTTAGAAAACGTTTTTGGGTAACATTAGCACTAACGATTCCTATACTTTTTCTATCACCGATGATTCAAGAATTTTTCGGATATAGCTTTTTACTTCCTGGCAATCCCTATATGCTTTTTGCGCTTTCTACCATTGTATATTTCTACGGTGGCTGGCCTTTTCTTAAAGGTTTTACTTCCGAAATAAAGAAAGGTGCACCAGGAATGATGACCCTTATCTCGATGGCAATAAGTGTCGCTTACTTTTATAGTTCTGCCACTGTCTTTGGTTTGAAAGGCGTTGACTTTTTCTGGGAACTGGCTACTTTAATAGCCATTATGCTTATTGGCCATTGGATTGAGATGAAAAGTGTTTTGGGAGCTTCAAAAGCCTTACAGTTATTGGTGAGTATGATGCCTGCCGAAGCCCATAGAGTAAATGGTGACATTATTGAAGATATTTCACTTGAAGATTTATTAAAAGATGATGTCATATTAGTAAAGCCAGGAGAAAAAGTTCCTGCTGACGGACTTATTGTTGAAGGTACTAGTTATTTAAACGAATCGATGCTTACAGGGGAATCAAAACCTGTAAAAAAGGAAGTAAAAGATAAAGTAATTGGTGGTTCAGTAAATGGCAATAGTACCTTAAAGGTAAAAGTAGTGCATACAGGCAAAGACAGCTACCTCAATAAGGTAATCACGATGGTCGAGGAAGCACAAAAGACCAAATCTAAAATGCAAAATCTTTCCGATAGGGCTGCAAAATGGTTGACATATATCGCTTTAGCCATCGGTTTTGGCACACTCGCTGTTTGGTTAATTTTGGGCTTTCCATTTGTCTATGCTTTAGAAAGAATGGTTACCGTTATGGTGATTGCTTGTCCACACGCACTTGGTCTAGCTATTCCTTTAGTGGTTGCAATTTCTACCGCAGTATCAGCCCAAAATGGCTTGTTGATTCGCAATAGAACTGCCTTTGAAGAATCACGTAAGATATCGTCATTACTATTTGATAAAACAGGAACATTGACTAAAGGAGATTTTGGTGTTACCCGAATCGAATCTGTAAATGCTGCTTATTCAACTCAAGAAATTTTAAGGCTTTCAAGCTCATTAGAGCAAAGTTCAGAACATCCTATTGCAGTAGGTATCATTAAAAAAGTTAAGGAAGATAAAATCACTATTCCCAATAACGAAAAATTTAATGCAATTACAGGAAAAGGTGTAGAGGCAAAAGTAGAAGGTAAACAAATTAAAGTAGTAAGTCCTGGTTATTTAAGAGATGAAAAAATAACTATTCCGAAAGATGCCTATAGTGATGCTGCCGAAACTGTTGTGTTTGTTTTGATTGAAGGAGAATTAGCAGGATATATTGCGCTTGCCGATGAAATTAGACCAGAATCTGCCGAGGCTATAAAAATATTTAAAAAGAATAATATTAAAGTATTTATGGCAACTGGCGATAATGAAAAAACTGCCAAAGCTGTTAGTGACAAACTTGGGTTGGATGGCTATTATGCCGAAGTACTCCCACACCAAAAAGTCGAAATTGTAAAAGAACTACAAGATAAAGGAGAATTTGTTGCTATGACTGGCGATGGGGTAAATGATGCGCCCGCATTAGCACAAGCAAACGTTGGTATTGCCGTAGGTTCAGGTTCTGATATTGCTGCCGAAACTGCTGATATTATATTGGTAAATAGTAATCCTCAAGATATTGCCAATTTAATTTTGTTTGGAAAAGCAACCTACAATAAAATGATTCAAAACCTAATCTGGGCTACTGGTTATAATGTTGTTGCAATTCCATTAGCTGCTGGCGTGCTATACTCTTCAGGCTTTGTTTTAGGCCCTGCAGTAGGAGCTGTATTTATGAGTTTGAGTACAATAATTGTGGCCATTAATGCGCAATTATTAAAGCGAAAAATCGGTAAAAAATAATGAAAATATAATTATTCCCAAACTTGAGTCATTTTTTTTATGCTATTGTATATATTCCAGAATTGAATACAGAAAAAGATACAAAGATGGATAGGACGGATGATGAGAACCATTAAAAGCGAATAATTTGAACCAAATCATTTACCGCTATAAACTATACAATAAGTTATTGATAATTTAACTATGTTCACTTTTTTCCGCCGAGAGTGGTATTATCTCGCCGTTTTTTGCAACTAAGATTATTTTTTTATTTTTTTTCTCATTCAAATATATTGCTTTTCCCACATAAATTATGTAACATTAATTAATGAAAAATGATGGTAAAAAATTTGAAATTTTAACAAAAGGGTTCTTCTCATATCTATTCAATAAGTTAGGGTATATTGTTCACAAAGAGCGTATTCAATTTAATGGAACACAAGATGGTTTTGATGTTCAATTTGTTATTAGTGAAAACTTGAAAGAGCGGTCAATTTACATTGAATGTAAAGACTATTCAACAGATTTGAAGTTTGGACCACTTTACGCCAAAGCTATTGATTTAGAATCAAATTATAAGTTCAATAAATATGATTTAGTGTTATTTATTAGCCCAAGAGCTAATTTTCGTAATAACAGAAATGCAGAAAAAACTGAACCAGTATTCGATAAATTCTCATTTACAGCAAGGCTTTTAGACCAAGCAAATGGAATAGAGAACTTATTCGCTCTAAATAAAGACATATACAAAGAAATTTACAAACGTGAGTGTAGTATCAAAATTAATGAGCATGAGGAAATTGAAAAGTTTAAGAGCATCATTCTTTCAAGAGGAAACTTTAGGAAAATTATAGTCAGTGAAGAGGACAAAGAAAAATTTATATCGAATGCTAAAAAATGTTCTAATTATATTCCACGAAGTTTAATTAAGGAAAGAAAAACCAAGAAGTCGCATAGATATCTATATCACGAAGAAGATTCAGATAACCTAATTTCAATAGTTAAGGACAATATTTCAAACTCAAGGAATGTTGGGATGGCATTATTAGGCAATCCGGGTTTAGGTAAATCTGTTGAATTAACTGAATTGGCATTATACTTTTGGGAGAATAGAGAAGAAACGAATACCATTCCTTTTTACAGAGTAATAAACAGTTTTACTGTTGATAGTAAAATAAGTGATTTTCTTCCAAAAGACTGGGATAAAATACCTAACCTTTTGATTGTTTTGGATGGCTTAGATGAAATATCGTATATAAATGAGTTCAAGGCTAAACTCCAAAACTTCATTTCTAATAACAAAGATGAATTTCAGAATATTTATTTTGTTCTTAGTTGTAGAACCAACATTTACGAAAACATTGTAAAAGGAATACCAAAATTTGAATGCTTTTTTCTTGATAGTATAAGCTATCAAAGCGCAATAAATCACTTAAAGTCAGCATTCAAATTTCCTCGTAAAGTAATTTTAGACTTACATGTTAATGAAGACCAAAGAGAGTTTTTAGAAAACCCTTTTTATTTAAACCTTTTCGGAGAATACTATTCGGAAAACTCCAGTTTGCCAAAAAACAAAACTGACCTAATTGAAAAATATGTTGAAAAAAGGTTAGAGGAAGACAGGGTTAGAAAGTTTCAGAATAAAGAATATGATAAGTCTATAATATTTTCCGCATGTAAAAAAACTGCATTAACCATAGAGGCAATGCAATCAAGAGTGATTGAAGATTCCAAATTAACAATGTTAATTCCAAATCATAAGGCAGAACTAATCAATTCTTGTTTTATTGAAAAGGTTTACAACGCAGATAAATGGCAATTTGAGCATAAAAACCTTCAAGAGTATTTTGTCTCAAAAGCCTTGATGAAGCTTCCATTTGATGAAATCATTAGCTTTATTAGTCTTAATTCTGATAATAATAAAACACACCCTTCATGGTTAAATTCAATATCCTATTTGATTAATGATTTAGAATCTACTGATGAAACTTATATAAATTTAACTGAATGGCTTAAAAAATACGATTCAGAAGTTCTATTTAAATCTGATTCGGACAGAATATCTAAAGACATAAGAGCAGATGTTTTTCAAGATTATTTTATTAAAAGGTGCAAGGTTAATACTTTATGGATAAGGACTAATGATAGTGAAACAATAAAAATTGCCAAGTTTGGAGACGATGTTAAAAATATTGATTTTTTAATCTCTGAAATAAATGACACAACAAATCATAGAAGAACAAGAATATCTGCTTTTGATTTATTGTCTCACATGAATTTGAATGAAAGAGAACAAGAAATAAAGGCTTTAATCTTAAAATATTTAGATGATAATAATGTGGATTTTGATTTAGATGCTAAATCAGATTTATTAAGGTTTGTAAAACGATTAGAATATCATTTAGATGAAGAGTTTTTCACAAAGCTATTATCTAAGATTCAAGAAAATGATTATCATAGAATTTTCACTTCCATATTAGAATGTTTTCAAAAAGAATTGTTCTTAAACGAAAAATCTGTTGACCCTAACAAGCACATAAGTTTCATAAAAAATATAGCTCAAAAAATATCTGGAAAAATAAAAAGAAAACATAAAGAAGATAGGAACATAGCATCTAATGAAAGACAAAATTTAAAGAATGTTCTATTACAGTTTAGAGATATTGACTCATTTTTATTTGCTTTAGATTTTCTATTAATTAGAAAAGATAATTATCATCTTGACGAAAGCGAAATCACAGAATCTATTCAAAGGCTTTCTACAATGTATTCTAAAGATGCTAATATTTTAGATAAGGTTGTGAATTTTATTTACAGAGGCATTGAAAAAAGGTTATATATTTTTGATTTTGAAAAAGATTTTTCTGAGTTTTTCAAAATCACAAATACTCAATATGAAGCCTTTTTAAAATTCTATGTTCTTAGAAATAAGATTGGAATGCGGTTTATGTCGAACATAGCTACTGATAAGTGTATTGTATTTTTAGCAGAAGAATACAAGAAAAGTAACATTAAAGATATAGCTGTATTGCAATTCAGAAATAACTTGAGTTGGCGAAATTTCGAATTAGCAATAGAATTTCAAAGTCTTATTTTGAAGGATACAAACTATGATTTTAAAGGAGATATTTTAGAACAAAAAAAGAGAAGTGAATGGCAGCAATTTCATGAAGTTAAAGAAAGTTTAAATTTTGATTTATTATTTAGTAAAAACAAATTAATAGAATTAGTAAAAGTTTTATTCACTAATCTACAATCAGAAAAAGCAAGTTGGGAGAGTCTTCATGAATTTGAGAAAATATATTGGGAGAGTCTTGATTTACAAAAGTCCATCCCGCAATTAGTAATTAATATTGTTCATGAGACATTATGCCTGTCTGATTCCAAACATGTCACTTGTGATGATGTTCTTAAATTAGCCAACAGCGAATTATATCTAATAAAGAAAATTAAAGAAGAAATACATTCTAAGCGTAAAAACAGACTAAACCAAGGTATAAAGATTACAAAAGAACAATATGCTTTTATCAATAATTGGTGTCAAGAATCGATTAAATCCATAAATCTTGAATCAGAATCTTTATTAGATAAAGAGGAGTGCGATTTTATTTGGTATTTTAGAAATCTACTTAATTTAAAGTATCCTGATGAAATCCTTTTAGAATTATTGGAGGTTGATGGTACAATGAATTTTAACGAACAGCATCATGGTATTGGCTATATATGTGAAATATTAGATAAATCAACTGTTGATAACAGGATTATTCGAAATATTGAAAAAGGCATTACTGTTGAGCAAATAAGAAAAAACCACTTTATCTATGCAATAGATAACAGATTAAAAAAAGCTTACCCTGTAATAAAAGAATACCTTAAAGACAACAATCAGAATAATTACCACAGAAAAGAAATCTTAATGAAATATTGTCAAGTTGACTTCTCTATTGATCTACTTAATATAATTGCAGATAAGTGCATGCAAGAAAAAATCATAGATGATATTGTCTGGACAGTTTTCGATATTTTAATTGAAAACAATGAAAGTAATTTTGTTAAAGATAAGATACTGCATTACTATCAAGCAGATGCAGAACATTTAAGCGAGTTGATTACTATCAAATACCTTATTAAATCAAATTACGAAAAGGCTTTCCTATACTTTAATAATTGGATTAAAGAACAAAAGAATTATACAAGAAAAACAAAGAACAGTTTACGCACAGAGGACTATCCTAAGCATCAAAACCCTAAATCAATTCCCTATATTATTCAGATTATTGAAACCTATTACAAAAATGATGAGTTTGTTTTTGACGAATATAGTAATCCTGTAAGGTTTATGGTTGAATCAATTACTTCTATAGCTCAAAACAATTCCCCAGAAGTTTGCAAGCACCTTATTAAAGAGTTAGAGTCATGTAAAGAATCACTTGATAAAAAAGAGAATGATTTATATTATATTAATTCAGTTTTATTAGATTTAAAAGACATATTTATAAATTTGGAGTCTAAACCTATGTCTTTCCCCTCAATAGCAAAAAAAATGAATGAATATCAATATTATTTTTTTTAAATCTTTTTTCGTTAGCACCTATCTATTAGCATTTTGGAAATTTTCGTTTTGTCCATCTATTTGCTGAATGTTCTTAAGTTTATGAAAAAAGAATGTTTCTAGATCTAAAAAACTATAATGACTATTACTAAAATCATGTCATTAGGTTTTGTATTTACCCCAAAAAGAACATCTTAAACTAATGTTTGACAATCATTCGATAGAACTTTTAAACTCTTTTGACTTTTGTTTTATAGACCTTAAAGCCCGTTATAAATAGTACAACTGGAACAAACCCTGAAATAAACACCAAAATCCTTCCGAATAATCCTGCAATTTCACCAACATGAACAGGATAAAATTGTGCAGCAATACGGTTGCTATTGGTGTCAAATTTAAAATCGAACAAAGTAGTTGTTTTGCCATCTGGTCTTAATTCTACTTCTTTTGTTTTTCGAAATCCAGCTTTTATAAAACGGTCTTTTATAAATCTAAATCTATAGTTACTGGCGCTATCTTTAGGGAAATAAATGGCACGTAACGCATAAGTTTCATTCGAGTTTTTTAATACATCATTAAACCCCAAGAAGTCTTTGCTAGTTTTTATTGTTTCGTTTACTTGTGTGTTATTAAATTCATCAAAAAATTTTAATGCAGATTTATAGAATGTATTATAAGTAAAATATGCACCCGTAAAGGCTATGACAAAAAGAGGGGTAAAAAAATAAATGCCTAATACTTTATGCAAATCGAAATTGAACTTCTTTTTTTTAGATTTCCATTTTATTTTAAATCCTTTTCGAAAATTATGTGCGAACGTTTTCCACCAAATATAGATACCAGAAGTTAAAATAAAAAAGAAGAACAATACAGCACTAGTGCCTACAATGTACTTACCTATTTTGGGAATCCCCAAAGTACGATGTAAATCCAATAAGTTTTCAAAAAAGGAAATGGAAGTTGATTTACTACCTAGAAGCTCATAGTTTACAGGATGATAGTAGTTTGTTTTTCCATTTTCAAACAGAATGGAGATGGTTTGCTGTTCTCGATAAGGCAGGTGAATTTTATCAATACTGTCTTTTAAGTTTTCGGTTAAAGTAGCAGCAGATTTTAAGATTGTTGCTTCATCAATGTCCGAAATATTTTTAACCTTTAATAAATGAGGATTAAGTAATGCTGTAATTTCTGGCTGCCATACGTAAAGTGACCCTGTAAGTCCAGAAAAAGAAGCTATAAGACCGCAAGTTAAACCTAGCCAAAGATGGGTTTTTCGTATTATTGTATTAAGTGGTAGCAATGAATAGATTAAAATTTACAAGACCCAAAGCTAGTAAATTTACCGGCTTTGGGTCTTGTATAAAATTAAAAATTATAGAGAATACTTAATTTAGCGTTAGCCCCTTCGCCTGTACCTGTAAAGGTTCTTAAAGGTGCCGCCCATTGCGATCTTGCTGGCAAGTAATATTCATTCAATAGGTTATTGATTCCAAGAGATACAGACATATTAGACTGTAACCGGTAAGTTAGAGACCAATTAAGCAAGGTATATCCCGAAACTGGAAATTGTGTATGCCTAAATGTATAATTGTCATTGGCATCTAAATATGGGTCAAATCGGATTCTGTTACCTAAATTGGTCATTCGCAGAGATGTATTTATTTTGTCTATAGGTTTCCAAGTAACATAGACCGTCCACTTGGGTGCAGATATAACATCACCTCCTAAATAGGTTAAATTGTTGTCGTTATTGGCACTATGTGTAATACCTTCAACATAGGAATACGAAGTCCCTAATTGTAGCTTATTGTTAAAAGCAACATAATCGATAGCGACTTCGCCACCAAAAATATTTTGAGGCTGTTTAGAAGGGACAAAAGAATTAATGTTTTCATCAAACGTAACACCAGTTCCTAAATTGGAAACACTGTAATATCCAACAGCCTCTAATATAAAGTTGTCAAATTTAGATAAAAATCCAAATTCATAATTTTTTGTTACCGCTGGTTCCAATTGAATCTCATTAATATTATCGGCAGTAGCAGAACGCAATACAGAGCCTAAATCGGCAATAGAAAACCCTTGAGAGTAACTTATATAGGGTATAAACTCTTGATGCTTAATATAACGAATACCAACATTAAAGGCTAAGTTGTTGAAACCTATTTTACCACCTTCAACAGCCACCGAAGGGTTGTAGTTTCCATCACCAAGAGGCGAATATGGCAATGTGTTATAACTATCTATATCAAGATTCATATCATCGTATCTTAAACCTGCTTTAACGACCCATTCATCATTAAGTTTGACTGTTGATTGCAAGTAAGGTGCCCAACTCAACATGGCTATGTTCGGCACCCATAACCTGCCATCCAAAAGTCCTTGATTAGTTTTGTCTTTGAGCAAGTCTAAACCGTAAGTTAAAGAAATATCAGTAGTGCTATTTGGACTAATGGTTGTATTGAAACTAGGTCTTAAACCATATTTTTCGGCATTGATTACCGATTGACCACCATTTTCAAATTTATCCGAATAAAAGAAAATATTTTCGGTATTCTGGTAGTAAAGATCGGTCATGAAATCTGTAGTACCCGAAAATATATTGTTTAAACTGTATTGTAATTGTCCGTTAAATAGAGTTGACCCTGTAGGTTCTTGGCCTTCTACAGTACCTTCAATACCATAACCTGGAGTTAAAGTATAATCGCCTTCTTCGTTAAAAACTTCAAATTCTGCTGGTACGGGAATAAATGGCGTGTCTTGAGCAGATTTATATAAGTTTCCGCCTAATGTTATTTTTTGATTATCAGAAAATTGATATTCTACTTTTGCTAAAGTACTGTATATATTTGTGTTATCTAACCCATAGGTAGGAAGAATAATATCACCATCGGCATCATATTTATTACCTGTTTTCTCGTAGCTTCCACTAATATAGTAATTAAACTTATCTAAATTTCCTTTTAAAGATTGATAAATCCCAAAACCTAAAGCATCTTTAGTTTTAGCTAAGTTAGATGTTCCCCAAACATTTGTTGAACCTTCAATTCTTTTGGTTGCATTTGGCTTTTTGGTGATGTAGTTTATAAAACCACCGTTACCACCATTTCCGAAAATAGAAGTCGCACCTTTTATTACTTCAACTCTGCTAATATCGTTTGGGCTTATGGATTTAATACCTAACTGACCGTTTCGTAAAGGAGTCGATTGAGGGATTCCGTCAACCATCACTAAAAGCGAACGCCCTCTTAATGTTTGCCCCCAATTGGAAAACGTACCCGTAGAAACCGCTAAACCAGGTACAGTAAACTCTAATATTTCGCTGATATTAGATGTTGAATTTGAAAATTCTTGTAATTTAGCATGATTGACAACACTTACTGAAGCAGGAATTTCTGAAAGATACTCAGAACGTCTGCTTGCTGAGACCACCACTTCATCCAAACTACTTAAATCTTCTTTTAGAATTATTGTTAAGACGATAGCATTATATTGGGTAAAAGTAACTTTCTTAGTTTCGGTTTGATACCCTAACATTCTAAAATTAACGTCCCAAGTACCTTCTTTAATATTGGGCAATTCATAATTGCCATTGTAATCTGTTGTTGTGCCTTGTTGCAAGGCTGGGATATAAATTGTTGCACCAAAAATAGGTTGGTTCCGTTCATCTGTTATTTTACCTTTTAATCTAGATTGGGAAATGGCACAAAATGATAATAAAAAAGCTGTGATTAGTGTAATAATTTTCATTTATTTTTATTTAGATTAATTATAAATAGTCTGCAAATATATTTACTATTTAAAAACCAAACAATATTTATTTAGATTAATTGCTAATAATTTTCAACTTAATAAAACCCAAGAGATTACAAAAAACGGGGATATTTTACATTTAATAGTTGAATTAAAGTAAGAATAATATCTAAAAATTAGTTTTTTGAACAGAAAAGCAATCTTTTAGCCTTTGCATATCTTCACTAATCTTTCTTTCTATCACTCTAGCATAAATTTGAGTTGTGACAATCTTGGTGTGACCTAATAATTTGGATACCGTTTCTATTGGAACTCCATTGCTTAAAGTTACTGTTGTTGCAAAAGTATGTCGAGCCATATGGAATGTAAGGTTCTTATTGATACCACACATGTCAGCTATTTCTTTTAGATAGCTATTCAATTTTTGGTTAGACAAGTAAGGCATCAAACCACCTGAAAACATGGTTCTTGGATGATCTTCATATTTTTCTATCAATGATTCTACTACAGGTAACAACGGTATTTTTACTGGAGTCTTTGTTTTTAGTCTTTCCGTCATTATCCAATTATTTCCATCAATTCCTAACAAAACATTATCTTTTTTGAGCTTCATAATATCAACATAGGACATTCCAGTATAACAACCAAATACAAAAAGATCCTTTACTGTCATGAGTCTATCGATAGAGCAAGATAGACTCTCAATTCTTTGAAGTTCCATTTCTGTAAGGAATTCACGTTCTTTTTTCTCTATTTTTGGCTTAAACATAACAAATGGATCACGATCTACCCATTCCATATTGTAGGCAAGCGTAATCATTTTTCTGAGTCTTTGAATGTGCTTCATTGCTACATTGTTACTGATTGTTCCTTGCGATGTCCTCGACTGATAGGATCTTAGGAAACTTTCAAGACCAATGATAAATTCATAATCTAAATTTTGAAGATGTATATTTGACATTTTATACTTTTCATTTAAGTATGTCAAAATATGCTTTTGAGTTGTTTTATAATGCCCTATTGTATTAGCCTTTAGTTTATGTACCATAATTTTATTATGGTATTCAAAAATATCATTAAGAGTATAATAAATTTTATCTTCTCCCAAATACCTAGCTTTAATAAGTTCTGCAGTAAGTACTCGTTTTTCTGTTTTTAGGTCTCTATAGCATTGTACAATTCCTGATTTGACTTCATCAAGATATAAATTCATTTCTTTAGCTGTAGGGCTATTTCCTTTTAGTTTTTGGGATTTTGGATCCCAAGCATTAACATTGACTTTATGTTTAAGACTGATATTAACCTTTTTACCATTTACTGTAATTCGGGCATAAATATTTGTCTGATTGTTTTGGGCTCGTTTGGTATAAATCCAAAAAAGCACCGAAAATGTTAAAGAAGTACGCATAGTTATCGTCTTTAGATTGTTAAACATTCATTGAGACGAAAGTCAAATCAACTATACCAAGGGTTATTCCAATAATTTATTTTTAATTTTCAATTATGTTGACGATTAAAAATAAACTGTTGACGATTTGTGAACATTTAAAGTTAAATATTTTATTTTAAAATATAACCCTAAAAACGAAAAAACCCCGCCAATCATAAGATTAGCGAGGTTTTGTTTCTAATTGATAACTTTAAAAGCGGTCTGGACGGGACTCGAACNNTTCTAACCAACTGAACTACCAGACCGTTGCTTTATTGCGGTTGCAAATATACACGCCTTTTTTTATATGTCAAACGTTTTTTGCTATTTTTTAAATAATATTTTTCCTAAGCGAATTTCTGTCTTTCTATCATGTAGGTAGTGAGAATGTTATTAAAATCATTATTAATATCAGCCTCTTCATATTTAATCTTATATTGTGCACATTTCAATTTTAAAGCTTCAAAATAATTTTTTACAGCTTCAAAATAATTTTCCTTAATACTATCAGCATATATATTGATGTACTCACCTGTTTCAACATCCACAAATTGGCGAGGGTTATTATCAAAATCAAAACTTAATTCTTTGTTTTTGTCAAACACATGAAATAAAATAACTTCATGTTTATTGTATTTTAAATGACGAAGTGCTTCAAACAACTTTGTTTCTTCTACTGAAGATTGAAACATATCAGTAAATAGAAAAATCAATGACCTCCTGTGGATTTTCTCAGCAATTTCATGCAAACATTTATAGGTGTCTGTTCTCCTATTTAAAGGTCTTGAAACAACCACTTCACTAAGTTGATTTAATAACATTTGATGATGGCGTTCACTCCCTTTCTCTGGCGCATAGTAATCATATGTGTCACTATAAATACTTAACCCAATAGCGTCACGCTGCTTTTTTAAAATATGCATTAATGAAGCTGCTGCAAGTGCTGAAAAAGCTATTTTATTAAGACTATCTAGGTTAAAAGTTTCAACTTTAGGATAATGCATTGAACTGCTATTATCTATAATGATATGACATCTTAAATTTGTTTCATCGTCATAACGTTTGGTATATAACTTATCTGTTTTTGCAAATAGCTTCCAATCTATATGTCTTGTACTTTCTCCTTGGTTATAAATTTTATGTTCCGAAAATTCAGCAGAAAATCCATGAAACGGACTCTTGTGCATCCCTGCAATAAAACCTTCTACTACTTGTTTAGCTAGTAATTCAAGGTTTTTAAAGCCGCTTACTTTATTAAGTTCCTGCTGAATATTCATTTAATTATTTTAGTCCTTAAATAATCCCGTCAACAATACCATAAGCAACAGATTCTTTTGCACCCATCCAATGGTCACGGTTAAAATCTTTCATTACTTTATCTAAAGTTTGACCACAATTATCTGCTAAAATCTTTGCACTTAACTCTTTAGTTAATAAAATCTCTTTAGCTGTAATTTCAATATCACTGGCTTGACCACGAGTACCTCCGCTTGGTTGATGAATCATTACCCTAGCATGAGGTTGAATAAATCTTTTACCTTTTTGCCCAGCAGAAAGTATGATAGATCCCATAGAAGCGGCAAACCCTGTACATATTGTAGAGACATGACTTTTTAATGACTTTATACAATCATAAATAGCAAACCCTGAAGTTACATAACCACCTGGACTGTTTATATATAATTGGATATCAGAAGTTCCTAATGTATCTAAATACATAAGTCTATCTATAACATGTTTTGCAGACTTATCATCAACTTGACCCCAAAGAAATACCTTCCGTTGTTCTATAAATTTGGCATCAATGGCATCTTGAATTTTAATTTTATCACTCATTACATTTAATTTTTAACTAAAATAAAAAAAGGTTTACCATTACAGCAAACCTTTTTGTTTTCTTTTTCATTTACTTTTTATAAAAGCGCATCAATTGCTTCTGTGTAAGCATTTTTAGGAGCTACACCAACTTGACGACCTACTACTTCACCATTTTGAAAAACTAAAACAGTTGGTATGTTACGTACACCATATTTTGCTGCAAACTCTTGGTTTGCATCAACATCTACCTTACCAACAATAGCTTTTCCAGCGTATTCTTCACTAATTTGTTCAATGATAGGCCCTACCATTCTACAAGGTCCGCACCAAGCTGCCCAAAAATCAACCATTACAGGTTTATCACTTTTTAAAACAGTTTCTTCAAAAGATGCATCTGTTATTTCTAATGCCATAATATTTAATTTAATTGTGTTTTACTTCTAGATAATATGCAAAATTAGTCAAAAAATTCTCTAAAGCTTACAAGGTTACAATTTGTTTTACTTATAATCTTATTGTTGGACTTTATTATTGATCGATAAAATAAAAAGAAGAGCTATCATTGGGATTTAACAGCTCTTCAAAAAGATAAGGGGCTATATATTAGTGATTCCTTTTTCTGCCTAATTCAATTTCAGTAACTGTACCATCTGGAGCTGTTTTAGTAGCAATATTATCACAAGTACCATCTCCATAATCTAAAGTGGTGGTTCCTTCAGCTATAGTATATTCTTTAATCCCAGAAGCGATATACAAACATTCTGCTGGTTTAACAAGAGGTGTGGTGATTTCAACACTAAATGTAGCTCCACTTATATCTGTATAAATACATGATCCTGAAATAGTTTTTTCATCATCATAACAAGTATCTGTATCTGCACCTGCAGTTATTTCAACAGTTCTTGTGCCAACTTTTGAAAAAGTTCCTTCATCAGTTTCTACGGTAATATTAACAGAACCTGTCATTTCAGGATTTCCATTTTCATTACTTGAAGTAAATACATATGTTTTTGTGCCATTTATTATATAACCATTAATACTTAAATTATTAATAGTAATGGTTCTTTCTGCATTGGTATCTGTAAGTGACCAAACTTTAGTAATGGTTCCGGTAATTACATTTCCATCATTATTTAAACAATCTCCAGTAAAAGTAATTATTGCAGTAATTGTATTTCCATCTACTGTAACAGTTATGTTGGCACAATCTCTAAAAAATCCAGAGCGCCCGTATTTACTAGTGTTTTCACTTTTTGAAGTAGCATCTTTACCTGTTACAGAGGTTGTCATATCAACTCCAAAAGAACTTTCAGAATAGATGGATATGTCATCTAAAACACTTTCCGCTTCTTCTATAACAGCTTCTGCAGAAACAGCTGCTTCACTTGTAATGGCTTCTGATACATTGTCGTTTTGGCAAGAAATAAAACCTAAAGCAACTAAAAACAATAAAATTTTAAAACTTTTCATGATATGGGATTTTATAATATGTTATTTACACATATAACATCTAAACAATAAAATCTCCTACCTTGAATATGAAAAATTAATTCAGTTTATAATACACCTCTTGATTTTCAAGCTCTTCTAATAACTCTTGCGATATTTTTATTTTTTTCTTTCTACTTGGCATATTAAGTTTAATACTTTCTTCATTATCATAAACCACAAAATTTAGTATCTGACTTCCTGGGTGCATATTTATTAATTCATTTAGATTACTAATTTTATCATTTTGAATATCCTTTATATTAAGTTGAATTGATAATTTTTTAGCATAACTATCCATTACATCATGCAGCAACTGGAAATTATTAAACTGCAATCGAGGATCGCTTTTTTTATCGGTTTCTTTATTAACCCAACCTTCTCTCACAAAGGCTTTAACAAACACAAAGCTATTTTTTAATAAAAAATGCCTAAACTTGAGATACTCTTCACCAAAAATACGAAACTCAAAACTATCTGTATAATCTTCAACAGTAAAAATTGCCCATCCTTTTCCTTGTTTTGTAACTCTATGTTGCACATCTGTAACTACACCTCCAAATGTGAGTTCTTTATTTACACAAGCTTCTAAATCTTTAAACATGGCGAGACTTGAGTTACAAAATGTATTCATTTCTGTTTTAAAATCATCTAATGGATGACCAGAAATATAAATACCAACCACTTCTTTCTCTCTTGCTAACTTCTCCATAGTCCCCCAAGTTTCACATGGTGGCACTTGTGGTTCTGCAATTTGTATATCGCTTGCGTCTCCAAACAAACTTACTTGTGCTGAATTTTCGTTTTCCTGATGTTTACTACCATATCGAATAGCTTTTTCTAAAAAAGTGATTCCGTCTCCTTCATCTTGAAAATATTGAGCCCTGTGTGTTTCGGTAAAACAATCAAAACCTCCAGCTAAAGCCAAATTTTCAAAAGCTTTCTTATTAGCCGCTCTTAAGTCTATACGTTTTGCTAAGTCGAAAATTGATTTATAATGACCGTTTTCTTTTCTGTTTTCAACAATAGTTTTTACAGCACCATGACCAACACCTTTTACAGCTCCCATACCAAACCTAACCGCGTAATCCTTGTTAACTGAAAATTTATAATATGATTCATTAACATCTGGCCCGAGTACATTTAATTTCATCCGCTTACATTCTTCCATAAAAAACGTGACCTGTTTGATATCATTCATGTTGTTTGAAAGTACTGCTGCCATATATTCTGCAGGATAATGCGCTTTTAAATAGGCTGTTTGATAGGCAATCCAAGCATAACAAGTGGAATGTGATTTGTTGAAAGCATAACTGGCGAAGGCTTCCCAGTCCTTCCAAATTTTTTCTAATTTGTCTTTATCATGCCCTTTTGCTCCAGCTTGTTCAATAAATTTTGGTTTCATTTTGTCAAGAACCGCAATTTGCTTTTTCCCCATAGCTTTTCTCAAAACATCGGCTTCACCTTTTGTGAAATCTGCTAATTTTTGAGAAAGGAGCATTACCTGTTCTTGATATACTGTGATACCGTAAGTTTCTTTTAAATATTCTTCCATGGCTGGAAGATCATAATCAATGGTTTCTTCACCATGCTTACGCTTAACAAAACTAGGTATGTATTCCATGGGTCCAGGACGATATAAAGCATTCATGGCTATTAGATCATCAAAAACCGATGGTTTTAAATCTTTTAAATGCTTTTGCATTCCGGGGGATTCGTATTGGAATACGCCTACTGTTTCTCCTTTTTGAAATAACTCATAGGTTTTCTCATCATCTAAAGGAAAATTATCTGGGTCTAATAAAATACCATGTTTGGCTTTTACAATTTTTACTGTATCCTTTATTAAGGTCAGGGTTTTTAATCCCAAAAAGTCCATTTTAAGTAACCCAGCCTCTTCAACCACCGAGTTATCAAACTGAGTGACATACAAATCTGAATCTTTTGCTGTAGCTACCGGTACAAAATCTGTAATATCACTTGGCGTAATAATAACACCGCAAGCATGAATACCTGTATTTCTTAAAGACCCTTCTAATGTTTTAGCTAAATTTATAGTTTCAGCTTCTAAATCTTCTCCTTCAGAAATATTCAATAATTGATTGACCTTTTCTAAATCTTCAGCTCTAAAAGAACTGTTTAATTCCTTTTCACTTAAACCAAAAATCTTGTTCAGTTTAGACATGGTTGGAATTAATTTTGCAATTCTATCGGCATCAAATAAAGGCAAATCTAATACCCTAGCTGTATCTCGAATAGATGATTTGGCAGCCATGGTACCATAAGTAATAATTTGTGCTACTTGATTACTTCCGTATTTTTTAATAACGTAATCCATAACCCGACCTCGACCTTCATCATCAAAGTCAATATCAATATCGGGCATACTAATACGGTCTGGATTTAAGAATCTCTCAAAAAGTAAATCGTATTTTAATGGGTCAATATTTGTTATCCAAAGGCAATAAGCCACTACCGAACCTGCTGCTGATCCACGACCTGGACCAACAGACACATCCATATTTCTGGCTTCTCTAATAAAATCTTCAACTATTAAAAAATATCCTGGATAGCCTGTTTTTTCAATAACTTCTAACTCAAAATCTAAGCGTTCTTTAATTTCAGGTGTTAAATCTTCATAGCGTTTCTCTGCTCCTTTATATGTTAAGTGACGTAAATAGGCATTTTCACCACGTTTTCCACCGTCAATTTTATCCTCCTCATTTTCAAATTCTTTAGGAATTTCAAATTTTGGAAGTAAGACTTCTCTAGATAATTGATAATTTTCAATTTTATCAACTACTTCTTGAATATTAGAAATGGCTTGAGGCAAATCTTTAAACAAACTTTTCATGGCGTCTGAAGACTTAAAATAATATTCCTTATTTGGCATACCATAACGATAACCACGACCTCTTCCTATTGGTGTTGCCTGTTTTTCACCATCTTTAACACACAATAAAATATCATGAGCATTAGCATCTTCTTGCTCTGCATAATAGGTATTATTAGTAGCAACGATTTTAATATTATGTTGTTCTGCCAACTTAATTAAGGTTGGATTTACACGTTTTTCATCTTCTTGATTATGACGCATAATTTCAACATACAGATCATCCTGAAATTGCTCTTTCCACCACAATAAAGCTTCTTCAGCCTGATTTTCTCCAATATTTAAAACCTTACTAGGTACTTCACCATATAAATTACCTGTAAGTACAATTAAATCATCTTTATATTTTTCAATTAATTCTCGGTCAATTCTTGGCACATAATAAAAACCATCTATATAGGCAATAGAAGATAATTTTGCTAAATTATGATAGCCTTTTTTGTTTTTTGCAAGCAGCACTATTTGATAGCCATTATCTTTTCTGGACTTGTCTAAATGATTGTCACAAACAAAAAACTCACAACCTAAAATAGGTTTAATTTCATTAAAAGTTGGCAATTCTCCTTTTGCTATGGCCTCTTCATTTTTGGTTTTTACCGCTTTATTATGAAACGTTACTTCTTTTACAAAATGAAAAGCACCCATCATATTTCCATGATCTGTTAATGCAACAGCAGGCATATTATACTTTGCCGCAGAAGTCACTAATTTTTTAATACTTATAGTGGATTGTAAAATAGAAAACTGTGAATGATTATGTAAATGAACAAAGTCAACATCAGCAAGTTCGGCAATATTCTCTTTAATCTCTTGTGATGAGATTGTACTTGAAACCGTTTTTTTTAATTGTTCCCTAATTTTTGCACTTTCATTTTTTAGATTGATGTGTTTTAAACCTAAAAGCTGAATTTCTGTTGGATTGGATTCGTTGAATTCTTTAAAATAATCTGGCTTAACATCTAATTGTTCTTTTGTAAATTCACTCAAACGAATCAATTCAAAAAAGCAACGGGTTGTTGCCTCCACATCTGCAGTTGCATTATGAGCTTCTACAAAACGTTCGTTGAATAAAAATTCATGCAATTCAGAAAGTGTCGGTAGCTTAAATTTACCATATCGCCCGCCAGGTATTTGACATAAAGCAGCAGTGTGTTCTGTACAAGTGTCTAATACAGGTAATTCTTGTAACACATTATCTAATCCTTCTCTAAAAAACTCAGCACCCATAATGTTCAAGTCAAACTTTACATTTTGACCAACAATAAATTTTGTTCTATTTAAAGTTTCTTTAAATTTTTGTAAAACCTCAATTAATGGAAGGCCTTGATCTTGAGCTAATTCTGTTGAAATACCATGAATTTTCTCTGCATCAAAAGGAACATTAAAGCCATCTGGTTTAACCAAATAATCCTGATGTTCTATACAATTGCCCATTGCATCATGTAATTGCCATGCTATTTGAATGCATCTAGGCCAGTTATTAGTATCACTAATGGGAGCATCCCAACGTTTAGGTAAACCTGTAGTTTCGGTATCAAAAATTAAATACATAAATTTATTTTAAGCACTAAATAAGATTGATAAAAATACTAATTATAACTATTTAATTTTTTTAAATTTATCATCATTTATAAACAAAAAACCCTTTAAGAATCACTTTTTTAAAGTTTTTTTAAAATAAATTCATATATGACAAAAATCATATTTTGAGTAACATATGTTACATAATTTTACACCAAGATTTTAAATAAAATATCAAATACAGTTATTATGAAAAATTTCAAATTAATAATAAACTTGGTCATAGTAGCATCAAGTTTTATGTTTTTCCAATG
>DJWL01000077.1 GCA_002441545.1 Flavobacteriaceae bacterium UBA6231
CTGATTTAGAATTGTTTACAGTGAATATTTATCGCTACTTTTTTTTCAGTGACCCCTAAAAAAATTTAAAAAAACCGTTTGCATTAGCGATTGAACGTTTCGACTGCGCTCAACGCAGGCTAAATGTTTGAACTCTTTTTATAATTTACTTTATAAAGTAAATTATAAAAAAGTGAGTAGTGAAAGCGCGACCAAACTAATTTTTAGTTTGGAAATGCCCAAAAAATTACATGAAGAAATTCCAAACAATGCCAAATCGAACGACAAAATCTCTGTAAGGATAGTTTGGTGCTGAATAATAATTATACCCTGTAAACGCTGAATTGAAATGTTCAGCCTTTAAAAATATACGGGTTTGACGAATTTTCGCATTGATAAAGAAATCCAGTCTAGGGAAATTTCCATATTCTTTTTCATTTTGAACGTAAAACTCTGCCAACAACGGATCGTAAGCATTCATATAATATGATGAGAAATAATTTAATGTTACCCCAGTTTGCAAATACAATGCTTTTTTAAACATATTGCTTGAAAAGTATAATGTATTGCGAGTTGTTAGTTCTGGAACATTTAACGTATTGTTTTCGTCTTGTACGTTTTGATATAGTATGGTATTGTTTAAAGCAAACTTACCAAGTTTTATTTCCTTTTCTAGTTTTATGCGTAAATATGTAATCGTTGAATTATTTTGAAATGCTTTAATCAGATTCGTGGTTTCGTCTTTTTTGAAATAAGCATAATCTGTAATTGTTGAATAATCGACTGAAACATCAACAATCTTTTTTGATTTTAAATGAAATGATAGCTGTTCGGTTTCTGTATTATTAAAATTATTTCGCCAGTTATAATTTACATAATCACTTTGATATAATAAAAAATTGTAATTAGGTACTTTTGAGCTATGATTTATAGATGCTGTTGCAGACATATCATCATTTAATTTAAAAGATGCTGTTCCTTTAATATAATTGCCATCAAAATCGCCTGTTACATTAATACCCATTTCTCCAATTAAATCAAAACTTTTGTATTGCTTATGATATTTTCCGCCAACTGCATAAATATCGCCTTTTAATCTGTTTACAATAGTTTCTCCATTTAGTACAACTAGTTTATCATATCCATAATTATAATTATCATTACTTACATTAAATTGTAAATCACCTATCAAGTCATTACTATAATTTAATTGAAATTGGTTGTGAAAATTTTCTAAAGATACTCTATCTCTTAGCTTAGAACTTTTAAAAGCATCTCCAAAATAAATATTTGAATTTGTCTGATCGTACTGAAAATACTTATCTTCAAACGACATGATATGTCTTATATTGAGTTTATTACTTGAAGTTGAATCTTTTTTACGAACAATATCATAAGTGTGATCTAAATGAAAACGCTTCCCTTTAAGGATACTTTCTGCATTTTCAAAATTCACTTCCAAAATAGAACGATCTAAAAATTCGGGGTCACCAGTTTCAAAATAGGGAACGCTACTATCTTGCAATCCGCCATTTTCCTGATTCATTAAGTCTTGAGTTACTATATGTGTTCTTAAATGATACTTATTGTTTTTTGTTGAATAATTTGTTGTAAACCTAAAATTACCTGTACTAGTTAAAATATGCTGATACTTACCCAATGAACGTAATCCTTTATAAGCTATTGAGAAATTAAATCTGGGTGTTGTGTTTACAGTAAAAAAAGCATCTAATAATTGACCTTGTTCAAAAGCTGTTTTAAAAAACAATTCTGTTAATGGCGTTGGAACTCTATAATACTTAATATCTTCGACTTCCATATAATTAAAATGTCTGGCTCTGGCTCCAAAACTTGGCATCAGCTTAGTATTTTCAAAATTATAGCTAAGCGAATTATAGGTTTGCCCTAAATTTGAAAATGGAATTAGTTCAAAATCATCCTTTCTTAAATAATTGAATTTATAATCCTTATATATTGTTAATGTTGTATCAACAAATGTTGTATCATTTTCTTGGCTAATTATTAAATAGTCTGAAATCTCCCCAACCTGTTGTTTTGTACTTTTTCCATTTTTAATGTCCTTGGATTTCCTAGAATTACCATAAACTGAATCTTGCCCTTTAACTACTCCTAAACCATTCTTCGAAAGGGTTCTTTGATCTTGTGCATAAATATCATTAAAACAACACAGTAAAATAATTGATAAAACTAGTTTCTTCATATTTGTTTTTTTCCAAAGCAAAAGTAATTATTTGAACGCAAAGCATCGACAATTATTTTAAATTAAGAAAGCCAGCAAATATTTGCTGGCTTTCTTTAAATCAATCATCCTAAAAAAGAATGATTTGTTATAATTTATTTGAATTAGTCGGAAGCAAAAGTGTAAATATTAAATTGAATAAACAAAGAATTAATCAAAAATTTTGAATTTTAGCAATTATAAATTTGATTCTTATTGATTTTTAATCAGTTTTATTATGTAAAATATTAATATATGGCAATTTTTAATGCTTCAAATTATGAATATCATAACCATCATTTTAATTTGATATAAATAGAGGTCAAAAATTGTCAATAGCTTAAAACTAAGACTTTAAAATTATAAATTTGACATTCTTAATTTCAGTATGCTTACATTAAATTTCTCAAACTTCAAGTTAGAATGCGGCGCAGATGAAGCTGGCCGTGGTTGTTTGGCTGGTCCGGTAACAGCAGCGGCTGTTATTTTAAATGAGGATTTTACTAATACCCTATTAAATGATTCCAAACAATTAACAGAAATAAAAAGAGATTTTTTAAGACCTATTATTGAAACAGAATCATTATCGTTTGCAGTTGCCCATGTATTTCAAGAAGAAATAGATACTATAAACATTCTTAATGCCTCTATTTTAGCCATGCACAAATCTATTGATCAATTATCTCCTGTTCCTGAATTCATTATAGTAGATGGCAATAAATTTAAACCCTATAAAAACATCCCTTTTGAAACGATTATAAAAGGCGATGGAAAATATATGAGTATTGCTGCAGCTTCGGTTTTAGCAAAAACTTATCGTGATGACTACATGAACAAGATTCATGAAGAATACCCAATGTATAATTGGAAACAAAATAAAGGCTATCCAACCAAAGAGCACAGAGAAGCCATTAAAAAATACGGTATCACCAAATATCACAGAAAAACATTCAGACTATTACCAGAACAGTTTAAATTAGACCTATAATTACTTTAATTCATATTCTATAAATTTTAAATGACTTAAAAATATCTTAGGTTTGTATAAATTAATTTATTCATGAGATTCTTTAGGTTTTCCCTTTTATTTCTTTTCATTTTTAGTTGTTCAAACGAAAACATAGACCATTCAAGTTTATTTCATTTTATTCCAGAAAATACTTCTATAATACTAAAAACTTCGAATATAGAAAGTTTAAAAAGTAGTATTGAAAACAATGATTTTATTCAAAATATCTCAAAAACTAATGCTTACATAAGCTTAAATCAACAATTAAAGAGTTTGTCTGTTTTAAAACCTAGTGGACAAATGCTAATATGTTTTTCTAAAGATGATTTAGATAGCATACAATATTCAGTTATTACAAAATACTCAAAGGACTTGTTTGTTAGAGACTCTTTAAAAAATTACATTGAAGAAACTTTGAAATATGATGATAAATCCATCATCAAATCAACTTTAAATAAAAACACGTTTTACAGTGCCATAATTGATAGCACATTTTTTTCGTCATCTTCAAAAAATCTTATTGAACTAGCTTTTGATTATGGTAACACTAATGCCGATTTAGAAAAAATATATAAAACAACAAGTGATGACAAAACAGTTTCAATCATACTGAAAACTACTGAAAACAACTTTATAAAAACATTTTTTACAGAAAGTGAATTACCTTTAAAAACCTTCACAAATTATTTGGCAATTGATGCCGATATAAGTCAAGACAATATTATTTTCAATGGTATTACTCAAGCCAGCGACTCTACTAAAAGCTTTTTAAATGTTTTTAAAAACACCATTCCGCAAGAAAATCAACTTCAAAATGTAACCCCTCAAGATGCTGATGGATTTTTAAGTTTTACTTTTAACAGCTTTAAAAATTTTAATTCTAATCTGGTTAAATTCACACAAGTTGATACTTTAAAAAATCAGAATACCCTTTTTGATAACATTATAGAAGTAGGTGTTGTTTATCAAGGCAACAAAAAAGCAGTTGTTTTAAATTCATTGGATGCATTTTCTACTGAAGACGCTTTAATTGGTGAACAAAATATTATTGACTCCTTCAGACAAACAGATATTTTTAGTTTTAGCGAACCAAATCTATTTAAAGCCTCGTTTTCTCCATTAATAACATTTGAAAATGCTACTAAATACTGTGCGTTGGACAATTTTTTTGTGTTTGCAGATGATTTAGAACTATTGCAAAATATCATTTCAAATTATCAAAATAAAACCACTTTAAGTGAACAGTCTTATTTTAATGACATTAAAAAGCAGTTAAGTGATGCTTCTTCATTATTATTGATATTAACTCCAAATATGCTGAATGATGTTATAAATAAAAACTTAAAGGAAGACGCTAGTATTCCATTAGATAAATACAAAACTTCTGCAATACAGTTTATATATGACAATAATTTTGCACATATTAATGGTATCATTAAAAAGACTAAAATTAAAGCTTCATTAAATTCAATTTCAGAAGAATTAAATATTAAGCTGGATACAGATTTAATGACTAATCCTCAATTTGTTACCAATCATTTAAACAAACAAAAAGAAATTGTTGTTCAGGACATTAAAAACAACTTGTATTTAATATCAAATTCCGGGAAAATTCTTTGGAAAAAGCAACTGGATGGGCCTGTTTTAGGTTTGGTTGAGCAAATTGACATCTATAAAAACGGTCGCTTGCAATTGGCATTTGCCACCCCGCACAGAGTGTATGTCATTGACAGAAATGGAAAGGATGTCGCTCCGTTTCCAGGAAAATTTAATGATGCCATTACTCAACCTTTATCTGTTTTTGATTATGATAAAGACAAAAACTATAGGCTTTTGGTAACCCAAGGAAAAAACGTATTGATGTATGACAAAAATTTGAAAGAGGTTAATGGTTTCAATTTTAAAGCTGCAAACAACACAATACTTAGTCAACCTCAACATTTTAGAATTAATGGTAAAGATTACATTGTGCTTAAAACTCAAGATAAAATATATATACTTGACAGAACGGGAAAGACTAGAATCAATCCTAAAACCATAAGTTCATTTTCAAGTGAAGCCATATATGTTTACAATGATAAATTTACAACAACAAGTACAGAAGGAAACCTTATTTCTATAGACACCAAAGGGAATAGTGTGTCTCAAAATATAAATCTGCCATCACAACATCATATTGATGCATCAAGTAAATCTTTGGTAACGCTTGGTGATAATAAATTAACTATAAAAGGAAACTCTTATGAACTTGATTTTGGTATTTATACAGCTCCAAAATTGTTTTATTTACAAGATAAGATTTACGTTACAGTAACCGATTTACAGACACAAAAAGTATATTTATTTGATAGTAATGCTAAATTGTTGCCGAACTTTCCTGTTTATGGAAATTCGACCATAAGTCTTGACAATATTGATTCTGATAGAGATTTGGAGTTTGTAACCAAAGGAGACAATAATTCCATTATTCTATATAAAATTAATTAGCATATTTCTTTCATTTTTTCATAGTATTGCACACTCAAAAAAGTTAAGCAAAACACTATGATTTCAAGAAAGAATGCCTCCATTTCAAAATTCATTATCCATAAAGTTGGTAATAAATTTAATGACACAAAAAACGCTTTTTCAGAAAAAGTAGTCGATTTTGATGAAGCTAGTTACGATTTAATGCTCCCTTTTTTGTTAAAACCATTTGGGTCTTTAGTGCAAAGCCATCGTTTTAATCATCATTCAAATATTACTCTTAACGAAATCAATAGTTATTCTAACCAGATTTTTAATGATGATAATTCGTTTATTGAAACTTCAAAACATATAGTTACCCATTTATACGAACAATCAAATTCCTCACAAATAAAAACGGGTGATGTTTTGGTTGTTATGTTTGAAGGTATTGAATTTAATGAAATAACTACCAATGCTCTTGGTATATTTAAGATTGAAAACAAGGTGAACTTTTTCCAAACTTATTTAGAAAACAATAGTTATGATGTATTGGTTCAAAAAGGAATCAGCTCTAAAAAAGTGGATAAAGGATGCCTGATTTTAAATCAATCCGATACAGAAGGAAACATCATTTTTAGTGTTGATAACAATAACTACGATGCCCAATATTGGATAAACTACTTTTTAAATATTAAATATGCTGATGATGCCAACAGTCATACTCAACAATATATTGAATTGTGCAAAGAATTCTCAACCGAGATTTTAAAAACCAGTTATGGTGCCCAAGAGCAAAATGTATTTTTAGCCAAAACCATTGATTTTTTTAAGGAGAACGAAGTAATCAATGTAGAGCGTTTTAAAGAGGATATTTTTGAAGATGATAAACACAAAACCTTGTTCGATTCGTTTAAAAAAGAGTTTGAAGGCGAACAAAACCTAGTTATTAGAAACCAGTTTGATGTTGCTGAATCGGTTGTAAATAAAGAAAAGAAAAAAATAAAAACCGATATTAAACTAGATACCAACATACAAATTAAATTGGATATTGATGCGCCAGAAGCTGCCAGCGAGTATTTAGAACGTGGTTATGATGACGAGAAAAAAATGCATTTTTATAAGGTGTTTTTTAATGTGGAAGGGTAAATTTATTTTGTTATATTTTTTAACTAACTTCGTTTGCTTTTGATTTAATCTTTTAAAAAAAAGACTATATCAGACCGTTGGCAAACATTTAACAGCCTCACAATATGAAAAAAATTGAAAATATTTTAAAACTGATTCCCCTATTTTCATTTCTTTTAATTGTGACCCATCCTGAATAAAGGAAGTAAAAATAAAAATAGCATGAAGCATCTTATCTCTATTATTGTCTTAATTATTTTCAGTTTACCATTGGCTTCTCAAAATATGGAAAAGGCCCAAATTGAGAAAATAATTGATAGTATGTTCAAGCCCATCGATAATCCTAGCTCTCCAGGAGTGGCAATTACGGTTTTGCAAAACGAAAAAGTGATTGCTAAAAAAAGTTATGGATTATCCAATCTTGAACATTCTATAAGTTTTACTCATCAGTCTCCTGTGAGACTTGGTTATTCCGGAACAAGAGAGTTCATGTGTGTGGGGTTGGCACTAATGGAAGCAGATGGTCTATTGTCCTTTGATGATAAAGTGAAAAAATATTTTCCTAAACTACCTGTATGGAGTGAGAAAGTAACTATACAGGATTTGCTCAATCACAGTAGCGGTTTTGATGATGAATGGGCTACTATGTTACTCATGCAGGCAGATATGAACAACAGGGTGGATAAGGAACAGCTATTGACCTTACTGTATAATCAACCAAAGCCACAGGTAGAACCTAGCAAAGGATATATGTACAGCAATTCAGATTTTGCATTACTACGTTTTATTATGGAAATGGCCTCCCAAAAAAATTTACCAGATTACTTACACCAAAAACTTTTTGCCCCACTTGGAATGAATGCAACAATTATGAATGACAGACTGGAGCAAATTATTCCAGGTCTGGCCGAAAATTACTATGGTTACGAATATTATTTTAAGGAAGTTGGTGTAAAGACTTCTCCTGGTGGCAACTATCGTATGGTCACCACAGCTTCCGACCTAGAAAAATGGGCAATTGCGGTTGAAGACTCTACATCTATGGTTTCAAAAGCTATCCGTCTATTGTATAAAGATGCTCGCCCCATTCCAGTACTTTCTCCTGAAGCTCATTATGTGTTTGGTCATGAATGGCAAAAGATTGAGGGTTTAGACATTATTAAACATGGAGGTGTTAATCATGATTTTTATATGACCCGTATTCCATCTATGAAAATTACTATAATTGGTTTGGGAAACTCTTCTACCAATATGACTGCCGCCATGAGTTTAGCAGATATTATATTAAACAAAAAGGAGAAAAAAGGAAATACAGTTCCAACAGCAAACCCCTCATCCATCAATACAAAAGAATGGGCCAATTATACAGGCCGTTACTTTCAGCAAAACAAACCTGGTCATAGTAGCCATATCCCAAAGATTACATTTTACGATATTAAAATGGAAAGCGACAGCCTTCATTTTTATTATACATCCAATGATTTTTTTACGATGATGCCCATTGGTGAAAATTTATTTAAAGACCCTGATTATGGAGCCATCATACAAATCAAGAGACAGCATCCTGATTCGACAATGAAAATGCAGATATGGCCTCCCGATGGCAGTTTAAAAAATTTTTCAAAATCAAAGGTAGTAGTCAATAATTCCAAAACCTACCTTGAGCAATTTACAGGTGAATACCATAGTGAGCATCTTGATTTTTATTGCAGGGTCGTGTTTAATGATAATGGTCAACTAGTAATACGCCGACCAACAATAGCAGAAAAACCGTTGATACCCGATGGCGAAAACCGTTTTCTATTTGAATCAGATGGTTTTTACGTTGTAGCAGTATTTACCAAAAACCAAAAAGGCAACGTGGATGGCATCAAAATGCAGCATGTGCGTATGATGCATCATAGGTTTGAGAAGGTTAAATAGAGCTTTTCCAAACTGACAACAGAACTTTAAATAACAACGAAGGCACACACTGGCTATAGCAAATGCGGGCGAAAAGGAAAAAAAATGAAGGTAAGTGCACAAAATGAACTAATCGCTAAACGAAAGGTTCGTGTCTTGAAAACCCGCACTTGCCATAGCCGAGAAACGTTGTGTACAATACGATGAATCGAACTCTAAGCATACTTTTACTACTAATTTCAACTTTGAGTTTTTCTCAAAATAATTCGGAATTTGATATTTTTCAAAAAATTATTGACAATGAAATTGGACAAGGAACTTTGGATATTTATTTGCGTTGTGAAAAAATAAAAACCTTTTTTGACCAAAATAGTTTTAAAGAGCAAACTGGGCTTAAAGTACCCGAAAATATTTTAGAAGAAATTGAAAAAAATTCATTAGAAAGTGTTGACGGAATTTGGAATCTAGAATTAATTAAAGAATTAAATTATGGTTCTGACTTTATTAAAAGCGAAAAATGTTTGACTTTAAAAGATGCTAAAAACATATTTAATAAGTCTGGAAAAAGACATTCAATAATTTTATTAAGTCAACCCATATTTGATTCTAAATTTGAACATTGTGTTATTTCAATTTCATATTCAAAATATCCTGGAAGCGCCTATGGACAAACATATTTTTTAAAAAAAGTATATGGAATTTGGACAATAATAGTTGAATATGAACAATGGATGACTTAAAAAAGTACTGTACACAGCCGTATATAATTTATTGCTAGTTCTAGCCTACTTACGAAAATCCTCGCGGATTTTTTATTCGGTTTGTCTTAGCTAAATTAGGTGCTTAAACACGCAATTTTCCATATACATAAACGATGAGAACACATTGACTCCGTCGAATCTTTAGACTTAGCCAAAGGCGAACTTTAAACTGCACTGCTACGCAGACCCTGCATCTTAAAGTAAATGCGTTCTCATCTCAGGTTAAACCATATTATTCCTAGCCTTTAATCATTTAATATTGCCTTCGACAGGCTTCGAGCCAAAACGTGATCCATTGGCGGTTAAAAGTAATTTGGCTCTGCTTCTCGAATTCCAATCTAATAAATTCGACAATCAACGTTCTAGTATGGCGGGACTGATTGAAAACCTGTTATTTGGGATACACAAACCAATATTTGAGTTTTCCCTAAATTATTGTTAACGAATTTATTATCTTTTCATTCGCAAAGCAGAACTGCGTTTAGCAGGTCGTTGTAAGCAAGCTAAAAAAAATGACTGCAAAAAATTACATAAACCGATTGTCTGAATTCAAATCTGAAAAGGAACTTGACAAAGTAGATAAGTACTTCAAAGGTAATGACGGAAAGACAAAACCTTTCGGAGTAAAATTTGGAGATATCTTCAAAACAGCAAAAGAATTTATCGAAATGCCTTTATCTGAAATCAATAAACTTTTGGACAATGAGTACTACGAAATCCGAATGGGAGCTGTAAGCATAATGGATTATCAAGCGAAATCTAAAAAAACGTCTGAAACTCGGAAAAAGGAACTTTTTGAGCTTTATTTAACCCGACACGACAGGCTGAACAATTGGGATTTTGTAGACCGAGGAGCATATAATATTATTGGAGAATATTTAATAGACAGACCAAAGAACATTCTTTACGAATTAGCTAAATCAGAAAATCCTTGGGAACGGAGAACAGCAATCGTTTCAACCTATGCCTATATAAAAAAATCACAAGTTGACGAAACATTTAAAATTGCCGAAATTTTAGTTAACGATGAGCACGAACTTATTAACAAGGCTGTTGGAAGTTGGATAAGAGAAGCAGGGAAAAAAAATGAGGATAAACTAAAAATGTTTTTGGACAAACACGCTGAAACTATGCCAAGAGTAACATTACGCTATGCAGTTGAGAAATTTGACAAACCAATTAAAGAACATTATCTGAATTTAAAAAATAAAAAAGCCAGCAGGTGTAGCACAGTATAAAATTAATTGCTTGTTTCTAGGCTATTAGGAAAATCCTCGCGGATTTTCTGTTCGGTTTTTATTTGCTAAATTAGTAGCTAAACCAAGTAACTAATCTTTCACAAACAAGATATGTGTAATTAATTTTAATAGCCAGAACATTTTTAATTTATAAAAAAAGTATCATGAAAATTTATAAAATAATTAGTTTCTTACTCGTAACTATTTCATTAACCTCATGTAAGGATATCAAACCCGAATACAAAATATTTGAAGATTATCCTGTTACTAATGAATCCCTTTGGTTGGATTACAGTAAAGAGGCTAGTGTTTTTAAAATATGGTCTCCAACTGCTGATGCTGTACAGTTACATTTTTATGAAAAAGGATTTGGAGGTGAACCCACAGCAACCCATCAAATGGAAAGTGACAAAAATGGTGTTTGGAAATTAAAATTAGGTGAAGACTTATTTGGACTTTATTATACTTATCAAGTAAAAATAGGAGATAGTTTATTACCAGAAACACCTGGTATTTATGCACAAGCAGTAGGGTTGAACGGTAAAAGAGCCATGGTTGTAGATTTAAAAAGGACTAACCCAGAAGGCTGGGCAAAAGATACAGGACCACAAGTTTCTTCTCCTAATGAAGCCATAATTTATGAAGCACATGTAAGAGACTTGAGCATTCAACCAGAATCTGGCATTCAAATAAAAGGTAAGTATTTAGGTTTGGCAGAAAAGGGAACAAAAAGTCCAGATAGCATTTCTACAGGGCTTGACCATATTAAAGAAATGGGGGTAACTCATGTTCACTTATTGCCTACAAATGATTTCTATTCTATTGATGAAAGCAAATTAGATACTCCACAATACAATTGGGGTTATGACCCTTTTAATTATAATGTTCCTGAAGGTTCATATGCTACCGACCCAAGTAAAGGTGAAGTAAGAATAAAAGAGTTTAAAGAAATGGTTAAAGCATTTCATGACTATAAAATTGGGGTGGTGCTTGATGTTGTTTTTAATCATACCTTCATCTATGAAAATTCTAACTTTAATTTAGAGGTTCCAGACTATTACTACCGTCACAATCAAGATGGAACACCATCCAATGCTTCTGGGTGTGGAAATGAAACGGCATCAGAAAGGGAAATGATGCGCAAGTATATTGTTGAAACCGTTTCTTATTGGGCTAAAGAATATCATATTGATGGTTTTCGGTTTGATTTGATGGCTATTTTGGATGTGGAAACGATGAATGAAATTTCAACAGCAGTAAAAAAAATAAATCCTAATATTATTATTTATGGTGAAGGTTGGTCTCCTAGTGACTCTCCATATACTTGGAAGAAAAGAGCTTTTAAATTCAACATCAATCAAATGCCTAATATTTCTGCCTTTTCTGATGAAATACGTGATGGCCTTAAAGGTTCTGTATTTGACGAAAAAGGATTAGGGTTTGTAAATGGAGGCGATAACTCAGAAGAATCTGTTAAAATGGGAATTGTAGGTTGTATAGAACACCCACAAGTAAATAATAGTAAAGTAAGCGCTTCTAAAGAATTTTGGACAAATAATCCGTGGCAATCTATAGTCTATGTAAGCTGTCATGATAATCACACGCTTTACGACAAACTCAAAATCTCAAGAACAGATGCAACCGAAAATGAACTAATCGCTATGGATCAATTAGCCAATGCTGTTGTTTTAACTTCCCAAGGAATATCGTTTATTCATGCAGGTTCAGAATTTTTACGAACTAAGCAAGGCGTTGAAAATAGTTACAACTCTCCAGATAGCATTAACCAAATTGACTGGAAATTGAAAGCAAAACAATCTAAAACAGTAACTTATTACAAAAACTTGATACAATTGCGAAAAGCGCATCCGGCATTTAGAATGAAAACTGGTGAGGACGTAAGGAAAAATTTGGAATTCAAAATGACAGAAAATGGACTAATAAGTTACCAGATTAGCAACCATGCAAATGGGGATGATTGGAAAAACATATATGTAATCTACAATGCTAAACCAGAAGTTGTAAATTACAAGCTTGATGGTAAATGGACATTGGCTGTTATTGGAGATCAATTTGACACTACTCAAACAGTTGAAGGTACAGTTAAGGTTCCACCTATATCTATGCTAATTGCATTTCAAGAGTAAAAACAAGTAACAAAGAAAACATTAACAGTAAATTAATTAAACTCTTTTTACGGCTTGCCATATCATTAAGATTTTTATCTGCTGGTGCCTGTTCTTTAAGTCTTTTAAAAAAATATTTATTCGGAAACAACCGCTTAAAAAAACTCACTGTACTGCATCACTCTAAAATCAAAAGTATTAAATTGAGGGTTTTTGCTTTTTAAATGCTTGTATAATGGAATTTTACTAATTGAAATGTTTGCAGCTCCAGAGCCTGAGGTTAGTGATACCGTTTTGATAGTTCGAGCTAATTGAGAAGATTGCTTCGTTTCACTTGCAATGACTGGAAGTTTAAATTGGTGAATACGTGGAATTTCATTAGAAACCAATTGCAATTTTAAACCATAGTCTTTTAAATGCTTTCTAAAAAAATACTCTGGTCCATTTTTGCTATTTCCTCCTGTAAATAATAGTGTATCAATTTTTGGGTATTGTATTAAATAACCAATTAAATCTCTCAATTTAATGTTTTGCATACCTAAATCAGACGCATCTATTTTTTCTCTTTCACAAGATTCTACAATATCACAAACACCAATTTTATGATTTATTAAAAATTCTTTACGTTGGTTAATTGCTTCTTGTGAATTATCAAACCGCAGTTTCAATTCATGAATCTTATCAATATATAACCATAGTGAATTATAGTAACTACCATAACAAAAATCAACATCTTTTTCAAGCAATTCTCCCATTGAAAATCGCGGTGGTGGCAACGTACCAACAATTAATTTGGTGGTATCACTTTTTATATAAGGTTGATATGGATGCTTATGCTTAAACATGTTTTACTTGTAATCTCCTTAAATTTTTTGTATTTTACTGATTCATCAAAAATACATGAAATTATGGGTAAAGGAGATAAAAAAACAAAACGAGGTAAAATAAACCGAGGTACCTTTGGCAGCAGAAGACCACGTGTAAAAAAACGACGCTCACTTGAAAATAAAATTGATATTGGCAGTAAAGCGGAAGTAAAATAATTACCTTATAAACACTAAAGTGTTATTTTTTGACATAGGCTCACTAAAACCGTAACCTTCATAATTAAAACCCTTTATATCGTCAAGAGTTTTTGCATTAGTATCTAAAATATAGCGTGTCATTAAACCTCTAGCCAGTTTTGCGAAAATGCCAATGGTTTTATATTCACCTTTATTAAGATCTTTAAAATCAACATGAATCACTGGTACTTTAAGCTTTTTAGTATCAACAACCTTAAAATATTCACTGCTTGCCAGATTTAAAAACAGTTCGTTATTATCAAGCTCATCATTTAAAGCTTTGGTGACTGTTTTACTCCAAAACTGGTAAAGGTTTTTATGCGTTCCAATAGGCAACTTTGTTCCCATTTCCAAACGATAGGGTTGTATTAAATCCATAGGTTTTAAAACACCATATAACCCTGAAAGAATACGAACCGTATTTTGAAGATTTTCAAATTTATCTTCAGTAATGGTATAAGCATTTAAACCTCTATATACATCCCCATTAAAAGCATAAATAGCTTGTCGTGAATTATCAGACGTGAAAGGCAAATGCCATTCTTGATTTCGTTCATAATTTAATTGTCCTAATGCATCAGAGATACTCATGAGTTTTGACAAACTTTTTGCAGATTTCTTTTTTAAAAGCTTATTAATTCGTTCTGACTCTTTCAGAAACAATGCTTGAGTTGATTGTGTTGTTGGAAGTTTAGTTTCAAAATCAAGTGATTTTGCTGGTGATATAACAAGTTTCATAAAGTAATCTGTTTACATTTTAATTCAAATTTACGACTACTGCATTACATTGAAAAATGTCTGCAACAATTATTTACAATAGTTAAATAAACTGAATTGATGATTATGATAATTCCTTAAGAAACGAATTACTACTCTATTTCTTGATGTTTAATATAAGTACGCCACTTTTCAATACATTGCTGCATATCATCAGGAATTTCTGTATTGAATTGCATAAATTTCCCTGTTTTTGGATGGGTAAATCCTAATGTTTTAGCATGTAGTGCTTGTCTTGGCAATACCTTAAAACAATTTTCAACAAACTGTTTGTATTTAGTAAATGTGGTTCCTTTTAATATTTTTTCGCCTCCGTACCGTTCATCATTAAACAACGTATGCCCTATGTGTTTCATATGAACTCTAATTTGGTGTGTTCTGCCAGTTTCTAACTTGCAAGACACCAAGGTAACGTAACCCAAACGTTCTAAAACTTTGTAATGCGTAATAGCGGGTTTTCCTTTGTAAGCTTCATCACCAAAAAACACCGTGTTTTGCAATCTGTTTTTAGGATGCCGGCCAATATTTCCTTCAATAGTACCTTCATCTTCTTCAACATTTCCCCAAACAATTGCTACATACTCACGTTCACTTGTTTTTTCGGCAAACTGTAGAGACAAATGTGCCATGGCTTGTTCGGTTTTAGCAATAACTAAAAGTCCACTAGTATCTTTATCTATTCTGTGAACCAAACCTGGTCTGTCACTTGAATTGTTTGGCAAATTATCAAATCTGTAAATAAGCGCATTGATTAAAGTACCCGAATAATTGCCATGACCTGGATGCACAACCATGCCAGCAGGTTTATTAACTACCAACAAGGTATCATCTTCATAAACCACATCCAAAGGAATGTTTTCTCCAACCAACAAATTCTCATATGGTGGATGCGAAAACAATACACGAATAACATCAAAAGGCTTTACTTTATAATTTGATTTTACGGGCGTTCCGTTTACAAAAACGCTTCCATTTTTAGCACCATCTTGAATTTTATTACGCGTTGCATTTTCAATACGGTTCATCAGGTATTTATCTATGCGTAGTGGCGATTGCCCTTTATCTACCGTAAAATAATGATGCTCATAGAGTTCATCATTTTCATCTTCTGATAAATTTTCAATATAGTCTTCCATTCTTAATTTGGTCTGTTTCCATTACCAAGCACCAAATCAATTTTTGCTGTTTTTGGTAACATCTCACCTGGTTTTATCTCTTTACCTTTAAACAACATTTTTAAAACCATATCTTTCCCAATATTATCTACATATGTAATTTTTCCAATGGTAAAACCAATGGCTTCAAGCGTTGGTTTTGCTTGTCTGTAAGTGCGCTCCTTTAAATCTGGAACAGCCATCTTTCTATACCCAGAAGGATTAAGTGTAATATAAATTTTTCTATTTTTTTTAACTTTTGCTCCCGCTTTTGGGTCTTGCTCGATCACTGAAAACTTAGGATATTTTGGATTATAATTAGCAGAATCTTGTATTTTAATTACTAAATTATTTTGTTCGAGCTCAATTTGAGCCACGTTTATTGATTTTCCTGTTAGATTAGGAACTGTTTCAAATTCGCCATGATTGGTTGAAATGTTTAACCATTTTAAAAGGATAAAACTTAAAACCACAAAAGCTACAACTGCTAGTATAATTTGTTTTAAAAATGTTTTACTTGAAAGAAATTTAATAAGGCTCATGAATAATCAATAGTTTTAACAAAACTAAACAAATTTATGTTTCTAAAAATTAATTAGTTTAATTATAGTTTTTATAATATACGGTTGTCAATCCTAAAAAAGTTTAAAAAAAGTTGAATTAATTTTTTCTTGTTACTATCGTTTGGAATAAATAAATGATATTTTTACAGAACGCTTTTTTAAAGCGATTATTTGATTTAAGAAACCTTTTTACCACATGAAAAAAAACATTGCTATTATCATGGGAGGCTATTCAAGTGAATATAAAATCTCCTTAAAAAGTGGAAACGTTGTTTATGAAACTTTAGATGCATCAAAATACAATCCATATCGTATTCATATTTTTAAAGATAAATGGATTTATGTTGATGCTAACGATAGTGAATTTACAATAGATAAAAACGATTTTTCGGTTACAGTAAACAACTCAAAAATTACATTCCATTGTGTTTTTAATGCTATTCATGGGTCTCCGGGTGAAGATGGATTTATGCAGGCTTATTTTAAATTATTGAACATTCCGCAGACCAGTTGCGATATGTATCAGGCAAGTTTAACTTATAACAAGCGCGACTGTTTAAGCACATTAAAACCTTATGGCATTAAAACTGCGGAATCATTTTATATTAATTTAGATGATGAAATTGATGCAGATGCCATAGTTAAAAAAGTAGGATTGCCTTGTTTTGTAAAAGCCAATAAAGCTGGTAGTAGTTTTGGTGTTTCAAAAGTTTATAAAAAAGAAGAATTACAAAATGCCATTGATGTTGCCTTTAAAGAAGATGATGAAATAATTATAGAATCGTTTTTAGATGGTAAAGAAGTTTCCGTTGGAGTTATCACTTATAAAGGCGAAACTAAAGTATTACCTATTACAGAAATTGTAAGCGAGAACGATTTTTTTGATTATGAAGCAAAATATCAGGGTAAATCAAAAGAAATCACTCCAGCCAGATTAACAGAAGAAGAAGAAACCAAAGTTACTAAAGTTGCAAAACAGGTATATGAAGTATTGAAAATGAAAGGTTTTTCAAGAAGTGAATTTATATTTAAAAATGGTGAACCACATTTATTGGAAGTAAATACGGTTCCGGGTTTAACAAGAGAAAGCATATTACCACAACAAGCAGCAGCTGCAGGAATTAGCTTGAGCAACTTATTTGACAACGCTATTGAAGAAGCTTTAAAATAAAAATCGTAATTTTAAATTATGAAGAAAGCACTTTTTCCAGGGTCATTCGACCCTTTGACTTTAGGACATTACGATATCATTAAACGTGGTGTAGAATTGTTTGATGAAGTTATTGTTGCAATAGGTATTAATTCTGATAAAAAATATATGTTCTCAATAGAAGAACGTCAACACTTTATTGAAGAAGCCTTTAAAGATGAACCAAAAGTGAAAGTGGTGACTTATGAAGGCTTAACTGTTCAATTTTGTAAAGAAATAAAAGTACCTTTTATTTTACGAGGATTAAGAAATCCTGCAGATTTTGAATTTGAAAAAGCCATTGCTCATACAAACAGACGCTTATCTAAAATTGAAACCGTTTTTTTGTTAACGGCCGCCAAAACATCTTATATAAGCTCAAGTATTGTAAGGGACGTTATTAGAAATAATGGCGATTATACCGTTTTGGTTCCCGATAGTGTACGAGTTAAAAAGTGAATAGTAAATGGTGAATAGTTTTACTTTATAACCTTATAACCTATAAAACCTAAAGCTTATATTCCCCTAATCCTTTTGTAAATGCTTCAGGGTTTTCGGCCAAATGATATCTTGGGTCGTCGATATCTTCTACAATCACTTCTTTAAACTTAGGACTAGATTTATAAAGCAATATTTTACAATCTTCGCTTAAATGCTTCAACTTTATTGACTTTCCTTCAGCTTCATATTTATTTACTAAATTAAAAATAGCTTCAATAGCAGAATGGTCACTAATACGTGATTCCACAAAGTCGATTTCAACATTTTCAGGATCATTTTTTACATCAAACTTTTCATTAAATGCAATGATGGAACCAAAAAATAATGGCCCCCAAATTTCATACACTTTAGTCCCATCGTCACGCATACGCCTACGAGCTCTAATACGTTTTGCGTTTTCCCAAGAAAACACTAAGGCACTCATAATAACACCAGAAATAACTGCAATTGCTAAATCAAAAATAACTGTTAAAGCTGATACTGCAATCAGTACAATAACATCACTTAATGGTATTTTATTTAATATCCTGAAACTACTCCATGCAAAAGTTCCAATTACCACCATAAACATAACTCCTACCAATGCTGCAATGGGCACTTTTTCAATAAGCCCTGAAGCAAACAAAATAAAGGTTAACAAAGCTAGAGCAGCCACAATACCTGATAATCTACCTCTTCCTCCTCCTTTTATATTAATAAGTGATTGACCAATCATAGCACAACCACCCATCCCTCCAAAAAATCCTGTAATAATGTTAGCTCCACCTTGAGCTAAACATTCACGGTTGGTATCGCCTCTCGTTTCCGTTAACTCATCAACCAAATTCAATGTCATTAAAGATTCAATTAAACCTATCGCTGCTAAAATTAAAGCATAAGGAAAAATAAACTTTATAGTTTGAATGTTGAATGGCACTTTATTAAAAATATTCCATTGAAATTGAGGTAAACCTCCTTTTAAACCTTCACCACCACCATCTCTAATAAAACTACCAACGGTTGCCACATCTAATTTTCCAAAAATAACAATCGCAGAAACTACTAAAATAGCTATTAATGCCTCTGGTAATTTTTTTGTGATTTTTGGTAATCCTAACATAATCCCCATAGTTAAAACTACCAAACCAATCATAGTCCATAGTTGTTGCCCATGCATCCAATTTACTTCGCCATTTTCAAAAATCATGAACATTTTTAATTGCGATAAAAATATCACAATAGCTAAACCGTTTACAAAACCCATCATTACTGGATGTGGAATTAATCGAATGAATTTACCAAGTTTTAAAAAGCCTGCCAACATTTGAATCATTCCCATTAAAATAACGGTTGCAAACAAATAGTAAAGTCCCAGATTTTCTGTTTCAGGACCCATAGCATTTCCTTCAGCAACCAAAGCAACCATAACAACTGCCAAAGCTCCCGTAGCTCCGCTTATCATTCCCGGTCTTCCTCCAAAAACTGCAGTAATAAAACCAATCATAAAAGCTGCATACAAACCAACCAAGGGATCTACACCTGCCACAAAAGCAAATGCAACAGCTTCTGGCACTAAAGCCAAAGCCACAGTTAATCCACTTAAAATATCATTTTTAGCATTAACTGTTTGCTTTCTAATAAATTCTGTCATCCTGTTTTTTTGAAGGGGCAAATTTACAGTTAATGCAATCATTAACAAGAAGCAATCAATTTATTTGAATTAATTGAAACTAAAACGTTTGAAATAAGGCTTAAACTTCCTTTATTTTAAATAAGTT
>DJWL01000067.1:0-557 GCA_002441545.1 Flavobacteriaceae bacterium UBA6231
ATGGGTAGAAAGATTCAGAAATAAGAATGTTACTTTTATAATGAGCAATTGCTTTTGAAAGGTCATTCTTGTGGTAATTCAAGTAGGGTTTAAGTCTTTCTTCCGAAATTATTCTTTCAACTATTGCTTTGTTGTCCATAAATGTATTACATTTGCATTGTAGTCCCGGTGATTCCTCTCCCAGTTCTTATGCTGGTGATGAAGCCGGGTTTTTTGTTTAACCTTATCAAAGGTAATCTTTCCATTTCAAATATTTAATTGATTTTTCTTCTAAACGCAACATAAAAGCTTTTATGGGGTGCCGTCCTACTATGGGCTACAACATCAGCATATCTACTACTATCATCAGCTATACCCTATATACTATACCGAAAAGTTGAAAACTATAGCAATTTTGCGTGTAAGAGCATTACATACACCCCCACCCCCCGCTGAAAGGGGCATAGGGGTATCGGATAATCGAAACAGAATATAATAAAAGAGAGTATATAAGAAGTAGATAGTAACAATGGTATATACTTAATAGGTATAAACAGCTTCTGTATAGCTTCTATAGC
>DJWL01000067.1:588-863 GCA_002441545.1 Flavobacteriaceae bacterium UBA6231
TATACTATACACTACTATATATACTACTACTAATAATAAAAGCAGTAAACTGTCAAGGTGATGTAACTATATATAAAATGTTGATTACAGGGAACATTAAAGAAAACATATATAATAAAATGGGTAAAAAAAAGGGACTGCAATAGCAATCCCCTATAAGTTAATTTCCAATGTTAAAAATCATACGCCAATTTTTTTGCAAATTGGCGCAACTCACTGAGTTTATAGTTGAGTTTACGCCTGCTAATATGAAGTTTACCAGCGATTTCCCTTTG
>DJWL01000067.1:917-1585 GCA_002441545.1 Flavobacteriaceae bacterium UBA6231
AATTCATAACCATAGACGTCAATTTCATTTTCTAAATTTAACGGTTTACGTAACTTTGTTATATAGCTTAAAGCATGCCAACACGAAGCCCGTATTAAATGCTCCCAATCATAATCATACAAGTTTTTATATATATAAATTCTTGCAGATTGAACTGCGTCATCAAGATACATATCGTCATTTGTTGTTTCAATATCCCTTAACTTGCTAATATACTTTTTTTGATATGATTTTTTCATCATATCCTTATTAGAAAGTTCAATTTCAAGATTATACGTTCTGTCTTGAAATGTTTTCCCAGTGTAACTCTTTTTGGATTGATAAACTCTCGTTCCTGTGTGATAATGTCTTGCTTTTAAAAAACCTGTTATTATTCCTGAAAATTCCGATCCGTTTAAATAATTAAATAATTCCCTGGTATTGTAAATATCCATTTTAATAATTCCTTATTAATATTAACAGTGTTATAATTTAAAAACATAAACAATTCAAAGTATGACAATTTCGTTATATATCTAACCCATTATATAACTTGATCTGTCCGTTGAATTGTCTCCCTGATTTTCAAAGAACAATGTTAAATGTTCATCACAATTATAGTGGTATAAATTCACAATGTCAATAACTATTTTTTAAAAGATTTCACACAAACCGAATTGTTACTTATT
>DJWL01000067.1:1602-8270 GCA_002441545.1 Flavobacteriaceae bacterium UBA6231
TTAAGAACCGATGAAAATATACACAGTAACAAAAAACAAAACAAACACGAGCGGTTATTGGATGGATGAAAATGAAAAAATATATATTGATAACATAAAAGTAATCAATTGCCTGACAAAAAAGAAACTAAACAAGATTAAAACAGATATGTTTCAATCGGGCGAAATAGCGGTTCTATATAAGAGAGAATCTTTATTTTTTAACAAAAAAGCATTTATAGAATATTGTAATGGTAAAAAAGATATATTAAAGAAAAAAACAACCTTCAAGATCAATGGAATTGATAACAATAAAATCAAGGAATTATGCAAAAAACATGGCGGTTTTACTGCATACTTTATCAATAAAACAGTTAAAATTGAAATTTGGGAATGACCGATGAAAAGAAAAATGCTTTACAAGGTTACAATACCAAGAAAACCTAATTATATCCTCCCCGAGCAATGGGAGAATATAAATGCAATTTTAAGACCTGAAAACCTATGGGCTAAATGTCTTAAATACAGCCCCTACCGTGGACTGTTTGACGCATTTCAATATGCAGATGAAAATGGTAATTTCAGGCTATTTCTTATTAAACAAAAACATTATGTGGAGTATGGTGCTCCACAGGACAGGTTCCCGAATTTATACTACAATCCGCAAAGACACACAAAATGTGTCGAATGCGGTGTGGAAATTGAAACTTCCTACTTTGGATGTTGTATAAGTTGTTTTGAAAAATTTTCCATGTCCCAAAAAGAAGGTTACCGAGGGTATCAGATTGAAAATTTACATGGATTAAAAGTCGGGGTTGAAATCGAAATAGATGATCCCGATTTAAAATATGGTGAAATAGATGAATCTGATCTGGAAGAGATAATTGATGATGAACAAAGGGAACATTGCGAAATGTGTAGTGAATATGAAAACTGTTATAATAACAGTGAATTATATACGTGCGACGAATGCACAGAAATTGCTTTTCAAGTAAGAAGGGAATATGAAAAAGACGGCTGGGGCGATATACCACAATTAACTGGATGGAAAAACGCCTATGATGGTTCCCTGGACTATGGAAGGGAATTAAAATCGCCTGTAATGGCTCCCAATAAACTCTTAAAAGAATTGGAAACGCTGGGTGCTTGGGCTGATTCAAGAAGCTTGGATACTGGCTGTGCTGGTATCCATGTTAACGTAAATAAGAAGGGTTATCTTTCTGATTTACAAGTAGCGAAGTTAAGAAAGTTATTTTACACTATGGACGAAGACCTGAAATACCGCTTGACAGGCAGATACTTTACGAGCTGGGACACAAAACCACGTGTTTTTGAAAATTCACGTGGTGCAATTAATGACAAAAAGTTTGCCGTTGAATTTAGGTGCTTTACCGCCAAACATTCAACGCAATGGTATAAACATTGTGTTAATCTTACAATCGAAATGTGTGAGTATGTAAGAAACACACCTTTTTCTGTTGTGAGTGCAAGTGATTTTATTCAAAAGAAATATGAAACATATGAAAATTAAATAAGGGGAAATGAATTAATGTGCATTGCAATTTTAAAGACAAAAAATTCTTTGATTACTGACGAAGAAATTATTAACAGTTTCAACAACAATCCTGACGGAGCCGGGTTCGGGTTTTTCTATGACGGAAAGCCCAAAGTATTTAAACCTTATTTCACCCTTGATGAATTTTTACAGGCTTGGAAAAAGGCGTATAAAGAATATATGCTTGATAAGCGTGATGTGATACTTCATTTCAGGATTGCAACACATGGGGGATTAACAAAGGAAAACACACACCCATTTCTGAGCAAAAAGAACTCTATTATAGCCCACAATGGAATAATTAGTGGGTTGGGTGATAAGGTTTATAAACAAACAAAATACAGTTATGGTTCATGGTGGGGTGGAAAAGACGAAGATACTACAAAAACTGAAACACAAAAAAAATCAGATACGGTTGAGTTTATTGAAAATTATATAAATAAATTGCCAGCTAAATTTTACAGAAACCTTGTTGTAAAAGATTTGGTTGAAAACCGAATAGATTACAGCAAAATAATTGTATTGAACAAAGATGAATATTGTATACTCAATGAATCTAATGGGCACTGGCACGGTGGAAATTGGTATAGCAATAAGTCTTATGAAACTAAGAAAGTTACAAAATACACACCCCCAAAATGGAATAAAAGTATAGATTATGGTTCAGATTATAAAATCTGGAAAGAATATTCAGGTTGGGTGTATCTAAAATTACGAAACGGTATTGAATATAGAAACGGCAATACAATACTAAATGGGAATAGTGAGGTTGTGTGTAAACTGGCATGGCAAGCATTGGATTATTCCACATATACAAGAACTGTTGAGTATAATAATATCATATTTAAGGTTGCATACTCGAGTGTTGAGTATGTTGAAAAATTTGATGACAAAATATCAGGCCACAAGTTCAAGAAAGACAGAAAATATCAAAATCAAACATATGTAGGAACACCTTGTATAAAATGCGGAGATGACATAGGGGACTATAATCTTGTCTTAGGTTTTGATAAATGTGTAAATTGTTTAGATGAAGAGGAATATAAAGACCTTGATGATAATATAAACAGATATGATTTAGATGAATATTCTTATTAATATATGGAGAATATAAAATGACAAGCAAATACACGCTGTTTGTTGGTGCCACAGCAAAGATTAAAAAAGATTTAGCATTGGGTGGCGACTATTTTATGGACGTAAACCGTGTAACGGTGAGATTTAAGGGAAAAAGTGCTGAGATACTTAGCGTGCGTGAATTTGAAACCCAGGATATACTTGCATTTAGATTAGATTTACCTGGTGGCGGTTATCTTTATTATTATTCGGAAGATATGATAGAATATATTATTTTGAACAATGAAATAAAGCAAGGTATGTTATTATGATAGAAATTAACAGAATGAATTACATCGTCAAGCTGTTAAATAAATCAAATGCAAAGATAAAAAAGGGCCTTGAAAGTGGTAGACTCTCGGGTGGTGTCTTTGTGAATGAAGACATGGTTAAACTTGGTGGAAAATTAGCACCTATAATTGAAATGTATTATAACGATAATTGGTGTGCGGACATGTTTATTATATTAGCAGAAAACGACAAGTGTTATTACTTTTCTAAAAACATGATAGACTGTATTGTTTTAAATGACACAGTAAAACAGGGGATGTTGTTAGATGAATAAAGATGATAAAAAAATAATTGTTGACTTTCTTAATGTCTGTCAAGAACAAGATAATTTTAATGACATATTTGTATGTAACTTTGACGGTAACACCTATATCAAAAGTTGTTATGGGGTAGTATACAGATTAGATAAAGACAATATTGTTAGGTCTTTCATAGAATTAGAATCATGGAAAAAGACAAACAAATGTTTAATTAAAGAAACCTTTAAGAATTATTACATAAAAAGACTTGCTGAAGGAATTCCAGCAATAGATATAATTTCAGAAATAATCTCCATGTTCTGGTTACGTGCAATATATTATATACCACATAACTCCAGTTACAGAACAATTAAAATGGAACATCGTATTGGAAATGCTGAAGAAACTGGCGATATTAGCCCAGTGGGGATACCAATTATAAGCCGTGACGAAAATGAAAATATATCAATATTAAAATTGATTGATAATACTGACGTATTTGTATATGGGTATAAAGCTCATGGTATTATGGGGTGGATGTTAAAAACAGACGCTGTTAATATACATAATAATTGGGTTATGCGTAGCTATGCGGGTGAATTGCATAAATGTGATTCTTGCGGTAAATTATATTTTACATATGAATATAATACGATAAAATATTTTAACGAAAGAACGCCAACGCCCCCCGTAGAGATGTGTCCCACATGCATAACACAAAAATATTTTTTATGTTATGTGTGCAATAGGTTTAAACCAAAAAGCGAGGAATATACAACCGAAAAAATGGATACGGGTATTTGTATAAATCATTGGACTTATAAACCTGTTAAAAGATACACCTATAACCCAAAGTTTAAACATATTGATGATAAACAAATATATTTTGGTATTGAGCTTGAAGTCGAGGGGCGTGGTGAAATGTATAATGATTGCATTCACCTATTAAACTATAAAGATATTTACTTGAAGTCCGATAGTTCAATATATTGTGGTTTTGAAATTGTAACAACCCCATTGGATAATATTTACGAGGATTGGATTAGGAAAATGCTCTCTTGGTTAAGACAACATGGATATAGGTCTTGGAATACCACATCTTGTGGTATGCATGTTCACGTTTCATCAAGCCCACTATCAGAAGATACCATAAAATGGTTAACTGAATTTTTTCATAGTGATAAAAATGCAGACTTTATATATACATTTTCTGAAAGGTCTTTAGATTCACTAAGGAAATGGGCAACATTAGACGGTGATTTAAAAAATGGTGCTTCGTTTATGGATATTGCAAGGATTAAAAAATCAAACGGTATCTATAACCATGAAAGACATAGTGTATTAAATCTTTCAAGAAAAGACACAATAGAATTTCGGCTGTTTAGGGGAACCCTAAAATATGAATCTTTTCTTGCTAATATAGAATTTGTGAAAGCACTAATTGATTCTGCAGAAAGTGGGGTATCACCCGATTTTAATGACGTAAAAAACTATATATCAAGTAGTAGCTATGATTATTTAAAGCTGAAACTTGAAAGACTAAAAAATATGAAAAAAATATATTAGTAGAAAAAAACACATGTTCTTCGGGTAATTTTACTGCTTCATGTTCTTTAGATGTGGATTTAAGCCAATGGTAAAAAATAAATATAAAATAAGAGCTATACACAAACCAACTAAGGTTCACAATAGGGGTAGGCGAAAAAAAGAATATAAAGATTGGAAAAAAGAATTGATAAGTGAACTGGAGAAAAACAATGATACACTTTGTAACAAATAATTTTAGAAGCACCCCGACAAGGTTGACAGACAACCTGAATGATTTGGGATATAGTTCCAGGGTTATAAAACTTGGTGATAATAAAAAGCTAAAGACAGATACAAATGATTTAGCTATAAATTGGGGTTCGCCACAGTTTGAAATGACACAACCCTGTAAAACATTAAATAACTGTAAAAAACTAAATAAGATTGATTTGTTTCAACGGCTTGAGAATACAGATATAAACATACCTAACTATGGTGTTAATTCAACCCCCGACAAATACCCCGTGCTTTTAAGAAATCGTAACGGTTATGGGGGAACTGACATTATTTTATGTAACAACATTGATGAATATTATGAAATGGGATATACCCGTGATTTTTGGGTTGAGTTTATTGACAAAAAATACGAGTTTAGGGTTCATGTATTTTGCAATGATGTAATATCAATTACAAGGAAAGTTCCACAAAACGCCGATGATGAAATACCAATAGCATGGAACCATGATTTTGGATATTCGCAAGTTTCATATAATAATAAATTTGTAGAAATGGCATTAACAAATATTGCATTAAACCTACAGGAATATATAGAATATGATTTTTATACAATAGATGTTATTGCAGATAAACAAGGGAAATTTTATATATTGGAAATAAATACAGCAAGTGGAATTAGTGCAGATACAAGAACAGATATATACACATCAAAAATAATTGAACTGTTGGGTGAACAGGGGAATGATGAAAATGACTGACAAAAAAAATAAGATATAGAATTGTATCCAATTATGGATATGGCGACAAACATTGGGCTGAGAGGGGATTGTCCGAAAATGAAGTAAGGGAATATTTTGTGAAAAATTCTAATTGGACAAAAGAGGATTTTGATGAAGTGGGCATTCAACATTTTATGAATGATGATTTTATTCATTATGTTGAAATAGACAATGAAAATGATAAAGAAGACTGAAATTGGGAAAACTCTTAGAATGAAAAATCAAATAAATACCAGTAAGTTAAAAAACTGGCAAATTTTTGAAGGGGGTAAAATGTATCAAATTTGGGTATGGGATCATAACGCATACTATCTCAGATATTCGGGAACATCCAGGATTGGGGCGGTATTCGCCTTGTGGGTATTTGCGAAACATTGGGAAAAGTTGAAGCTGATTAAAAAGCCTATTGGATCATAAATTCTGTAAATGGTTTGCATTAACAGAAGGAGAAAAACCATGAATACAAAAATAGAAAATACCAATAGTATAATCAATAGAAGATACACATTGTTATGTGCTGCCTTTCCCGGAACTGGTAAAACGACGATGTTTAATAAATTTGCAGGTAGTGAAAAAATCATACTTGACTCAGACAGTAGTAAGTTTAATAAAAACCAATTTCCGCAAAATTATTTGCAACATATAAAAGATAATATTGGTAAAGCTGATATTATTTTCATTAGCAGTCATAAAGAGGTTAGAGATGCTTTGGTTGCAAATGGTTTACCTTTCACACTAATTTACCCCGATAAAAGCTTAAAGGATGAATATATAGCAAGATATAAAGACAGAGGTAATAGCAGTCAGTTTATTGAATTGGTAGAAAAGAATTGGGATTTATGGATTGATGAATGCGAAAATCAGAAAGGATGCAAACATATTGTATTACCAAGCATGATTTTTATCGGAGATGTACTTTAGGTTATGTACAATAAGGATATAAAC
>DJWL01000102.1:0-1967 GCA_002441545.1 Flavobacteriaceae bacterium UBA6231
TTTCACGTGGAACATTTTGTGTCAAAAAGACCCAACAACCATTTTCAAACCTTAACAAAACAGGGAAAATTAGTAGAGCTATTGTCCTAGTCCAAACAAAGTAACACATAAATAAGTCTGTACTTGTCTTCATGTTGTCCAACATCAAATGTAATCATAATCTTACTACAAGAATTATGGATCTTAGATGTTCCTTCATCATAAATAATTAAATGTACCCTTTTGGAGTTTAGTATTTTTGAAGTAGTTAATAGTCTAAGATAATATATAACTCGCTTTCAGAGTTAGGGAGTTTAGCCTTTTAGAGAAAAAGGAGAAGCACAGTAGTACTGTTCTTATTTGAATATTTAGTTAGATGTAATAAGTCTAATGAAAACTTTACATGCTCACATAACGTTAAAATAAAGTGTTTCTAAATCAAGTTACTTAATCCATAAAAAACTACAAGAGGTATTTATACAACTCTTGGCTGGAAGATAATTGATATTAACTATGTCTTTAAGATAAAATTTATGAACAGCCAGAGAGTTCTTGGTTGAATTTAACTTAGAGTGTAAAGAAATATTCATATAAGCTATACAGATGAAGCTATCAGTAGAAGTGCCATAAGAGCAGATAACTTTAGGCTCTTTTTTTATTAACCAAACATAGCTGGTTACTTTTGAAGAAATAGTTGCTGGTGAGTATAGCGAAGTTTTAACTTCTAACCACGATCAAAAGTTTTAGTATTAATCTAAAGTCTTTAATAGAAGAAATTGATGAACAATAATACTAATTGTGTAATTAACAATATAGACTATTTAGTAAGATAAAGTATTCTATTAAAGGTTTTAATTGATCAACCTATGTGAAATTCATAACTTGGGTTCATCCAAACCGTTATAGTCGGATTTATTTTTAAAATCTAAATACCAATAATATGAAACAGTTATTTTTTGAAACAGTACAACTTTTTGATGAGTTTATTAATTTATGCAAAAAGTACAAAATCAAGTTTAAACATTACTATAAACAACAGATTTTTATAGTTGAAATACCAGATGACTTAACATCTGATATGTTCTTACTTGAAACAGGATTTGCAGAATAATCCTGATAGCCATAGTCATAACGTATTGACAATCAATAAGTGGAGTTCTGTAAATTCAACCACATTTAAAAATTAACAGAATGTAGTAATGATTATTCCCATCGTAGGGAATTATGGCTCTAATCTACTAAAGGACACAGTAGATTTTCATTGGTTTTTGTATACTCATAGGTTTTTGGTTTTTATAGATCGGTAAGGGTAGTCCACCTTACTTTCTTTTCCTTGACATTAAATTAACTTAACATGAAAATAATTAAATTTATCTTAACAGCAATAATACTATTTTTGTTGTTAGCTTTAGTATTCTTTCCTACATTGTTATTTTCTCTTAGTTTTTCAGAAGCTGATAGAAGATATTCTTATTGTGCAGAAAAGATTTTAAACAAATTTTGAAACTAATTAAAATAAAAGAAAATGAAAGAAAAATTCTATATCATCAGAAAAAACAAACAATATGTCATTTTGAATGAAGCTAATTATATGCTACATTTATTAGGTAAATTGTAAAAACATTAATCTACTGTACTGTTTAAATACAAATTGTTTTAAATTTTTAACAGTACCTCGATGCTTCCCATAAGAACAGCATACTAGCTGAGGTCTTATTGTCCATGAACGAATAGCCTAAGGCATAAGTTGTAGGACTTAGCTCAACCAATCCTCCACAGACGTGTGGAGTGATGTTGGGTGATTTTTAAATCTTTAAATAATTGATTATGAAAGACTTAGTAAAATATACTTTAACATTATTGCTGATATTTATATTAGCTTTAATGTGTAAAGGTCAACAAAAAGAATTCCTATCTACTAAAATAATGGATCAATATCATTCAGAAGTAGATAGTTCAACAGTTATAAAACTAAAAAATCCTGTTAT
>DJWL01000102.1:2065-11209 GCA_002441545.1 Flavobacteriaceae bacterium UBA6231
ATGAGAATATCTTTAATATTAATTCTAACATACACTTTAGGATTTTTAACTTGTTCTTTATTATATGAGATAGATAAAATAAAAACATATCCTGAAGAAATCTTTTTAGCAGAAAAAGGAGATTTACTTATTGTAACAAGTACAAATCCTTTAAGATTAGGATTTTATCACAAATGTAAAGATACAACTCATAACTCCTGTGATGGAAAATGTAGTTGTGATGGTTTAGATTGTAAGTAAATAATCATAAGGACATTGATTATTATTTTGAGAGAATTTTAAAGAATGAATAAATATTGTTTAAAAATTGGGTAAACTCTATAAGGTAGTCCACTTATAGAGTTTATTTTTAAAACTAAAAACTATGAAAAACAAAATAATTTTAGCAAGTCTAATAATCATTATATTATATGGCTGCACCAAAGAGGACTCTAATATGAGAGTTATAGAAGACCCTAAATTAACTCCTAAAGAGTTAGTTATAGGTAAATGGCATAGCTTTAATCCAAATTATTGGGTTTTTGACATATCAACAAACTATATAACTTATTATACAGGAACTAAATGGACTGTAAATTCTATTAATGATTCTATGATTTGGTTTAGAAGAGATCATTTAGAAGTTTGGAACTTCACCATCTCAAAAAATGGAGATACTCTTTATATAAAAGAGCTTGTCAATAGTAAATTTATAAGATTTAAGAATTAATTCTGCCCTGATGTATCAAAAACTAAATAGATTTCTATCTATAGGAGTATACTGGAGCATCAGGGTTTTAATTTAAAACTAAAATAATGGAAATTGCAATGATGTTAAATGGAGTAAAGACTATAATTCTTACTCCTAAAAGTGAAAAATGGAAAAGGTACTCAGAGTTAATAGAAGAAGGAGAAATTTATGAAGTATTTAAAGAACATAATAGTCCAAACCTTCTTCTTAAACAAAAAGTATCAGATAAACAGGTTATTGAATCTAAAGGCTCTTAATTGAATTAAGAAAAAGATTCTTTGGTCAGCTATGACTATAAACATAGATTAGAATTTTATTTAAAAAACAAAACAAAAAAAAACAAAACAAATGGAACAAATTAGCTTAAAAAAATTAGTACAAGACAGAGTAGTTACAAACATTTCTTCTTTGAGAGAAAATGAAAATGGATATCCTTATGTAACTCTTTTGATGACAACTCCTAAAGGAACTGCCTCTCAAAATGTCTATTTTGGACAAAAAACAGCCCAAATTGTATCAGATACATTTAATGTAGGTGATAATATTCTGACAATGTTGGCAGATGCTCAAGTTATTAAAACTAAGAATGCAAATGATGAAGTAAGATATAAATTGTCTATCAGTCCAACTACAGATTATGCATCTGAAACATCTATGGCAGATGTATTTGGTGTAGAATTATCTGCTGGTGATTTCAATGTAGCTGAATTTCAAAAACAATTTCAAACTCGTGAATCAGTTGCTGTTGGATCAGGAGTGGGTGCATAATTTTCCACTTTATTTTTAGTTCAAACGCCAAGGGTGAAATGACGTAAAAGCCCTTATTATTTTTTAATTGACTAAATAAAAAACAATGTCAATTTATATTTCAAAAGCAACCAAAAACCAATTAGAACAGCTTCATAATGAAGCTATTAATGAAAAATTATTCATTGAAATGCGAGATAAAAATGGAATTTTATTAGCAGTTTCAAATGGATTAAAGTCTTTGACTGAAGAAAAAGACAAAAATGGTAAACCTCTTTATAGAGTAGAAACCAAAAAAGTATTAGATTATGACCACGTAAAAGAAGTAATCTTATATGATATTCAATTAGATTTCTATAAGGGTAAAAAAGAAATTCACTATTCCAATCCAAGAGTTCAACAGTTTTTTGACAAACAAGAACAATTTTGGTTTGAAAGAGTTGAAAAATTCATTAAGAATCCTTGGATTTTTATAGGTAGTGATATTATTGTTAACCGAGTAAAATAAAATAAAAATGAATGCTGTTAGAAAAGCAGAACAAGAAGGAAGATTAATATTTTTCAGAGATGGAAAATACAAATACATTCCTACTAAAGAAACTCAGGAAAAAATGGCAAGATATAAAAAACCATTTGATTCTGAAAAAACAAATAAGTTGTATGATTTGAAAATATCAAATCGTAAAACCTGGTCAGAAGTTGACAGACGCTTGGAAAAAATAGAAAGATATGTTGATAAAGGTTTAATTAAAATTCACAATAAAGAATTTATATTAAAGTAAATCTTCATCTTGCAATTTTTGTTTATAGATATCTTCCTCGAATTCTTCAAGGGAGGTATCTATAACTTTTTCATCTTTATCAAAGAATTTTAATTCATCTTCTTTTTCTGCTAAGTCAGTATTAGCCCAGTTTTTAACACTATCTTTAAAATAAACAATTTCTTGATAGACTGCTTTTCCTTTAGGAGTATTAAAATCCACAGATAGCCAATCATCTGCATCTACTTCTATTGTTTCACCTGTTGGTAAAGTTATTTTTAATCCCATTTCATTTAAATTTAGGATAAAGATATAACAAAAATTTAATAAAATAATCACTTAACAATTTAATAATAGTAAATAAAAATGGAAATCTTAAAGAATTGGTAATATAAAATTATCTATCTTTGTCTTATGGACAAAAAGATAAAAATATTATCTCTAGTAAATCTTGGAGGCAGTAAATACTTTAGATGTATACTGCCTCTGGATTTATTAGACAAAGAAAAGTATGAAGTTGTTTTTCTCAATGAAAATTTCATATTAGAATCAATAGTTAAAGATATTGATTATTTATACATACATTGGGTTCAAAGAACAAATTGTGTTCATCTTTCTCTATGGAAAGAAAAATACGGATTTAAAATTATTCAAGACATAGATGATTACTGGGTTTTACCTTTTAATCATTATATGTATTCTAAAATAGATGCAGCTAAAAAGCAATTATTTGATCAATTAATGCTAGCTGATATAGTTTTATGTTCTACACCTTATCTCTTAGACAAATGTCTTGAATTTAATGACAATTGTCATTTAAGAGAAAATTATATACCTATAGGTTATCAACAATTTCAACCTGAATATATCCCTGTTCAAAATAGAAAACCAACTATAGGAATATGTGGTTCTCTTTCACATTATGACGATTGGATGTCTATTAGAAATCAATTAAAAAGAATACAGGGCTTAGAGAAGTACTTTGACTTTGTAGTCGCAGGTTATGCTGATGAAACCAAAGTATCTAAAGAAAAATGGAACAAAATAGTAAATTTATTTCCAAATCCTAAAGTGTTCAGACATTTACCTGTAAATCAATATATCAATTTTTATAAGCATATTGACATTTTATTAGCTCCTTTAGAAATAAATGAATTTAATAAAGCAAAATCAAACCTCAAGATTTTAGAATCAAGTATAAAATCAACAATAACAATTTCAAATAATCTCTATAAAGAAAAAGGAATAGAAGATTATTTATCAACAAAAGATAAATCTTATTTTGAACACATATCTTCTCTTAGAGATTTAGAATATCTAAATCATTTAAAGAAGCAATTTCAAAATAGCTTAATAGAAAAAAATAAAGGATTACAAACAAACAATCAATTAAATAAATTTTTGATATAAAAACAAATGCCCTTCGTGTGGTAAATATGTTAGGGATATGATGGTAAAGCCTTGCACATAACATCAAAGGCTATGTTATCTTTGCGAAAATTAACAATTAAACTTAAAATATGACAAAGGAACAATTTTTAGAAAAATCGAAACAACTTGTAGTTGATTTTTGGACTATTAATTTACATGATGGTACATACGAATCACATTTTAGAAAACTATTAGATGAGTACGAAGAAAATTTAGAAGATAAATCCGAAGAAATATTTTAAATCACTCATTAAATAAAATCATTATGGAACACATCAAAAAATTCAAAGAAACACTAAACAAAATCAAAGAAACAAAATCAATCTTGCAAAAAGAATATCACAAATTCAACAGCATGGAAATGGCACAAATAAGAAGTATTTATAACAGATTAATCGAAGCGGAAATAGAAGCAGAAATTTTCATAAAATACTTACAAAAAAAAAGTTGACAAATCAAAAAAAAGTGCTAATATTACATACCCTTAAATGTGAGGAGTAGATAGGCAAGTCTCTAAGACCCATTTTGCAGCTTGGTTTCAAAGAATATGCAGGCCCCGTAACATGGCTTAACAGTTTCATATCCACCAACACCGGCAGCGGCTTACTGTCTTGGGATGAAATTTTAGGCGAATACCTAAGATTTGACGAACACGATTGCAACGACCCAAACAACCCTGATTATGGGTGGAAATGGTGGAAGCACACACACTTTAAGCCATTAACACAACAGCAAGTTGAAGAACATTATGAAAAAGTTGGTCAAGGTGTTAAGGAATGGTTTGACACTCTTTTAGCATGACCGATAACGGTCGGGTATATGCGAGGTTGGGGATTTCGGAGACGAAATGTTCAATCGAAGCACTAAAGCCCCAACCTCGCATATACCTTGTTAGCGGATGCCCTTTTACGAATTATTAAACAACAATTTAAAACAATAAAAAATGAATACTAAAATTTTAGAAGAATTAAGGAAAGAATTTGCCTTTGTTGGCGATGAACAAATTAGCGGAAAAACTGCTATAAAAATTATTGATGACACTATTGAAAGATTTACTATTCCAAAACACATTGAGGATGCTCAAAAGTTTTTACAAGAATGTGGTCGAGATATGGGCTTTATGGGTTCTCCAGAATACGATAGACAAAAGAAAATTGTCGATGCTTATTTTGAGCCTATAAGACAAAAAGAAAAAGAAGATTTAGAAAGGTCGGAATACCTAAAACTCAAATCGAAGTACGAGGCTTCTTAGGGTTTCCGCTAACGGTTTGGGTATTGCCGAAGGCAGGGGCTTGAAAGATAAATGTTTCAACCTTGCACAAATGCCCAATAGAATTACAAATGAATGTTTAACCGAGAATGCCCTGCTTTTGGCAATACCTTGTTAGGTGCAGTGCTTCTCACAAATACAAATAAAATGGAAGAAGTAAAATTATCAAACGGAATGATGGTGTTAAAATCAAACTACATCAAATTGAAAACAAAAGCCCTTAAAGAGTTCGGATACACAAACCTTACAGAAAATGAAGTTGCTGAACAAGTTGAAAAGATATTAAAAAAAGAAGATGATTTGTCTGTTATTGGAATGTTCTGTAAGGATGATTTTGATGTCGAATAGCATTGCACCTAACGTTCGAGTGCTTTACGTCCGTTGTGGTTAAATAAGCACTAAACTTTCCTGTTATCACGAAATAAAACTGATACAAAACAAACTTTATATTAAACCTAAACCCACAATGGCGTAAAACACTTGTTATGTGAGGTTTTTAAATTAAATATTATGTCAACAAGAGTAGAAAATTATCTTATTTATGGATTGAAATTTGGAGAAGAATTTACCAAAGATTTATGGGAACAAGAATTTTATGATAAAGAAGTTTGGGATAAACGAAAACCAAAAGACAAGCCTTATTTTATTACCGATGGAATGAATGGAAATTATACATTTTTTGGTTTTATAACTGAATTATCAAATGGATGGGATGATGCAGAAGAACAAGAAATAAACCTTTCATTTACTAAAGTAGAAATTATTTCAAAGTTTTATGCACTATATCCTGATGCTAAAATTACGGATGAAGATATTAAAATATTCTTTTTACCGCATTGGGTGTAAGTCTCACATAACGTTTGGCAGCTTGGCGAAGGTGGCACTTGCAGAATATTGAAAGTTAGAACAAATGTTCGTGCCACTTTTGCCAAACTGCTTGTTGTAGGAAGTGCGGTTAATTAAAAATGTAAATTATATTAATATGAGTAATAAAAAAATAATATACGATAGATTTAGAGGACTGGCTGGTTTTCTATGTGGCTATCTTTCAGTAGAAAGGTCAAAAAGCGAAAACGAAGATTGGAAGCAAGATTTAGCTTCAATACTTCGTAAGTATGCAGATATTGATAATCCGATAATTCTAACAGATTGTAAAAAATGCAAAACAACCGTAGAATTAAAATGGATTGAATATGAAGAAGAGGACAACTCTGGCGGTTATTATTATTGTCCAAAATGCAACGCTAATTACTTTGACCATAAAGGTAATGACGCTTATACAGAAATGGACGAACACGAAGAAATGCAAGAGGAAAATCGGATTGAAAAAGAGTTAGAAAGGAAGTTAGAAAGAGCCTCAAATTGTACTTGTGGTGCTTATCAAATTATAGGAATGGTTGAGCCAATTCAAACTGCTGATTGTTGTTGTGGTGCTTATTAGCATTTCCTACAACGACAAAGCATTGCTGTAGTGGCGATAAATTAAACTAAAAATTCAAAATAAAAACAAAATGGAAAACAAAGACAAATATTCAAACGAAGTACATTCAGAGCCATTACAGCAATGCAGTGTTAGTGGCAGTAATTCAACATTGTATTCTGTTTGTTGTAGTGAAGAACCACATCTCAGAAAGAAAGGTGATGTTGAATATTATGAATGTCCTTATTGCAAAGAAGAATGTGAAGTGGAATGGATTGAAGATGAGTTTCCTGATTATTGCCACTAACGTTCCGATTATTTGCGTTCGGTGGGGCGTTACACCACCAAAGATTATTTAACAAACTAAAGTTCAAAATATGCACACAGATTCAAAAAAGCACGACACCCCCACTGACGTAAATAATGTGTTAGTGGCTGGGCTTTCTCCGAAGCCTAAAAAATTACCTTGGAACTGGGGCAAAAGGAAGCCTGAACCCGACCAAGATGGAGATTTATGGTGCAGTTGTTTAAAACCAAACTTAGTGTCAAATGCTGGTGGACGTGGACAGGCTTACTGTTTGTTATGTGGAACACCGTGGTATCATTAGCCTTGCCACTAACGAGTGACGGCTTGGCGAAGTTGCCGAACACAAAACTTCATTAGGATTACAAATGTTTAAATTAATATAAAATGTCAAACAAAAACAAAATTTTTCTCGGTGGAACTTGTGCCGAAACAACTTGGAGAAATGAGTTGATAAATAAGTTAAATGGTATTCAATTTTTCAACCCTGTTGTAAAAGATTGGACACCTGAATGTCAAGCAGTCGAAATACAAGAAAAAGAATTTGAGTGTAATATTCATTTCTACTGCATAACAAAAGAAATGCAAGGCGTTTTTTCTATTGCAGAAGTTGTAGATAGTGTTCATAATAAATTCAAACGCACTATTTTACAAGTTATTCCTGATGGCTTTGAAAAAGGACAAATTAAATCTTTACAAGCCGTTGTTGATTTAATAAACTCTCGTGGTGGTATTGCTTATGTTGATAGTGATTTGTCAAGGTCGGCAAGAGTTTTAAATTATTCATTCTCTGATTATCCGAGTGCTGTTCAAAGTATCGCCTAACGTATCGGGGCTTTGCGATGGTTGGGCTTCGGAGTACGAATGTTCAGACCTTGCACTAAAGCCAAATAGTAGTAAAAATGTTCAATTAACCACGTCTGCCCAACTATTGCAAAACCGATGTTAGCAGTAGCCTTTCTTCGGTCAGTGTACAAAACAAATAAAAATGATTAATACAAGATTAGAAATACATATAATTCACTTTTGTGACATTTACCAAGATGCAGAAAAAGAGTATTACAATATTGAATACAGCCCAACAGATTTAGTATATAGGTTAAAAAGTGAAGACTATAAATTTTTAGGTGACTGTAATTCGTTTATTCAAAATTACGCTTTTAAACATATAAAAATTGTCGATTTCGATGATGTTGTAAATAGTGTTTTGAAAACAATAAATGAAGGGAAAGAAAATGACACAGAAATTGTAATTGGCTTTTATAAAAAAGATGTATCTCATTTAAACAAAGAAGTAAGATATGATTACAATGGCAGGTTGTTTAGCTTAAACAATATATTAAGTTTCAATAGAGAGCTTAATGATAATGAAGTAGGTAAATTGAAAGAAGCGATGATTAAAAATTTTAGATTAACGAGTGGTGGTTTGTAAGGTTACTGCTAACGTTTTGCGTATATACGAGGTACGCCTTAACGAAAATTTTAAATTATAAACAAATGCTTGTAGGCGTATCTTGTATATACGCTGTTAGCACCAGTACGGTTTAATTATGAAAAAAATATTATGGTTTCTACTATCCAAAGTAGACAGTAATTGGGGTTACAGCACTCCATTACAAAAACGATTTAAAGTTGGCGATAGAGTTAAAATATCAACTCATAGCAAATTGATTGCACATACACCAGCTACAATTATTGAAACAGGTAGGCACGATTATTTGATAGAAGATGACAACTTGCAAAAACACGTTGCGTATCAATTTGAACTCTATCAGTAGTATTGTGCCTAACGTTTTGCAGATACACGCTGTGAGCGTTGGATTGAGGGGGGGGGGGAAATTGCGATAGGTGCTGTTATAGCCAGTGCTTCTTTCAAACGAATTATTAACTTTTAAATACAAATCAAATGTCAAAATCAAAACAATTAGGGAAAGAATACATTGATTCAATGTTAGACCCAAACGGTTCATTTACACAATACGGATTGACTAAACGAGAATACTTTGCAGGTTTAGCTATGCAAGGTTTATTGTCAAATCCAAACGGAGGAATGACAGAGGGAAGTGGTAGAACTTTCTCGCCTGATGGAATTTCAGATTTAGCTTTAAAACACGCTGATGCCTTGCTTGAAAAATTGTCTTCCGAAGAGGTTTCTTAGCATTGGCTATAACTTGCGGCTAACCGCTACAACACCTAATTATATATAACACACTCTCAATGAATTATAAGTGGAAAATAGACTTTGCAGAGCAATATTAAAAAAACCAACAAATGAAAGAGGTTTTATTGACAAATGTAACAAAACATGAAGCATTTAAGAAAATATTTGAACAACAGTTTGAGAATTATTATAAAGAAAAATTTGGTAATGGAAACTAAAATTTACTCTATAGTCTATGATAAAAATCAAATAGTTGAATATGAAAAGTATGACAATTCTCATATAAAAACTATAGAGCAGAGGTCTTATTTTTTTGAATA
>DJWL01000051.1 GCA_002441545.1 Flavobacteriaceae bacterium UBA6231
CATAGGGTTTTTTATATATATAGCCGTTCAGCCAAACAGTATTGAAGTAAGTAGAACACGAACCATAAAAGCGCCTGCATCGGTTATTTATAATAATGTTATTGATTTTAAAAACTGGGAAACTTGGTCGGCTTGGGCAGAAACCAATAATGATGTAGAAATTTCACTTCCTAATCAAACTAAAGGAATTAATGGAGCTATTTTTTGGGAAGACAACAATGGCACAGGAACCATAAAAACTACAGATGCTATGCCTTTTTCGAGTATCTATCAAGACATGCAAATTTCTAACTTCCCTTCGTCTAATCTTAATTGGAAATTTAAGTCGAATGATGATGGTTCAACCAATGTAACCTGGACTATTGCAGCAAACCAGTTATCTTTTAACTTTAAAATAAAGTCTGTATTAATGGGCAATATAGAACAAGAAATAGGAACTCATTACGAAAGGAGCCTTGAAAAATTAGATAGCGTCGTGGTAACCGATATGAAAAAATACAGCATAGAAATTAACGGCATCACCGAGCATAGCGGAGGTTTTTATATTTATAATTCAACCTCTTCAAAAATTGATAACCTTAAAAACACCATTGATGACTTGTTGCCGAAAGTTAAAAAATATGCCCAAGAAAACAATATAGCCATTTCTGGTTTTCCGTTTATTAATTACCATTCTTACGATGTTGAAAACAATGCCGTTATGTTTTCTTGTTGTATTCCCACCACATCAAGAGTAATAACAAACCAACCTGATATTTTAACGGGTCAGCTTGAACCCTTTAAAACCTTAAAAACTACTTTAAAAGGCAACTATACAAATTTAAAAGAAGCCTGGGATATGAGCATGAACTATATAACCAATAGCGGCAATTCAATTGCCGATAATGGCCCCATGCTTGAAGTTTATTTAAACGACAGCGCTACAATTACCAATCCAGCTGAATGGATAACCGAAATTTATATTGCTTTAAAAGACTAGTTTACCTATTGTATCTGAATATTTATCATATTTTTGATATCAGAAAACAAATAAACGTAAAGTAATGAAACAATTAATACTTGTTTTTATAGGTGGAGGTTTTGGCAGCGTACTTAGATTTATTATAGGAAAATATCTTAACAGCCCACAAAATGGCATTCCTTACGGAACCTTTGCAGCAAACATATTAGGAAGTTTTTTAATTGGAATTATACTAGGGCTGGCTGCAAAAAACAACACCTTATCGCAAAATCAAACCTTACTTTTGGCCACAGGCTTTTGTGGTGGTTTCACTACCTTTTCAACATTTGCTTACGAAAACCATGTGTTTTTAAAATCGGGTGACTTTACAAGTTTTGCCTTTTACACCATAGCCAGTTTTGTTATTGGCTTTTTGGCTGTGTTTTTAGGGATGTTTTTGGTAAAATAAACCCTTCCTTTTTTACAAAAATTTTCAAACCAACCGAGCATATACTTGTTTGGGTATTTTATGTTTCCTATAAACCAATAAAAATAAACCTATTAAACTAAAAAGTTTCTGGCATATGTGCAAACCCATGATAGCTATTGACACATATTGATAGTTATTGACACATATTGACACAATCGGGTAAAAACACAGGGGTTTTGTTCGAGTTTTGTTCAGCTACGAGTTTGGTGTATTTTTTTAAAATGGGGGTTTGGCTGAACAAAGGGCAAAGTAAACCAAAATTATACAGAAAACCATTTGGATAGTTTGTAAGAAAAGACTACTTTAGAAACATAAAACATCAATTGTATAAGAGGAACAAAAGTTCCTATTATCCCGAAAATAATCGATAAAAAAGAGAACTTTATTAAACATATAACTAGTTAGCACATATTTTAAAAAAAACATTGGAGAATTTTAAAACCCTAATGACCTTTATGTTCCCAACAGAACTAGCGGTCGTCAAATCTAAACTAGAATCTGAAGGAATTGAATGTAGAGTTCTTGACGAATATACGGTACAAGCCCATAATTTTCTCTCACAAGCAATTGGCGGTGTTCGACTTCAAGTAGCGGAATCTAATTTGGAAAAAGCTAGGTTAATTCTTGAGGAAAATGGACTTTTTAGTGAAAGTAAAGAGCCCGAACAAAGTAAAGTCGAAAAGAAAATTAGCAACCCGGAATTTCAGAAAAATATTAAACTTTTGCTAATTTCATTAGTCACTATTACTATAGTACTAGGCTCTTCGGCATTCATATACCTGTATATAAACCGTCCAACTGATTTAGAACTTTTAACCCAAAGAAATTGGTGCATAGATTATATAGTTTATAAAAACCAAGAATATGTTCCCTACACAATATCTGACAAAGTACAAATTCGCCTAATAGGAGAATGTTTTGAGAAATTAAATTTTCAAGCAAATGGACATATACAATTCCCGGGTTTTAATACATCTCGAATAAACGGAAATTGGAAACTCGAAAACAACCTTATTAACATATCTCAAATCGACACGTTAGACTTTCTCCTTGAAAGACAATATGAATACAAAATAAACCAAAACGAGTTAATTTTAAATTCGGACTCTCTAAAAATATATTGTTCAACTTTAAAATATGGTTATTATTGAATAAAGAATTAAAATGTCCGAATTGTGGCTCATTGGAAGTTTCTAGACCAAAAATATCTAGAAGTGCTATGGCTATGGCTATTCTTTTAATTGGTTTTCCAATTCCGTTCCTTAAACGTAAAAGTCATTGCTTCGATTGTGAAATAGATTTTAAACCTTAAAAAAACATGTGCTAACAACGTGTAAAAATAATTGCTAGGTTCATGCCAACTTGTAAAACTTAACTAATAACCATAACTGAGACTATTCTGCAAAAAGCTAAAAAACAAAACCATATGAAACAAATTACTAAAATACTGTTTTTAATAACAGTAATTGGGATTACAAGTTGTAGTCCAAAAATAACTTCAAATTTTACTAATCCACAGCCTAAATTATCAATTGATGAAAATGTCGCACTTTTAGACATCGACAACAGTTTGCCAGAAAACGTTGTTAAAGTTGGCGAATTAAGATTTCAAGATTCCATGTTTTCTACAGACTGCAGTTTCAATAGCTTAATGAATCAAGCAAGAGTTGAGGCAAGAAAAAATGGAGCAAACATTGTAAAAGTAATCAATAAGAAAAAACCAGATTTATGGAGCAGTTGCTATCGATTAAAAATTGAATTATATAAATATGATGGCGATGTTTCATCGTTAAATCAATACGAGTTAAAACTTGACTAAACTTAAAAAGCTAAACAATGAAAATTATTATTAAAACCTTACTGCTTTCTACAATTCTATTACTTTCAAGTTGTGCAACAATAATTTCGGGTTCAAGACAAAATGTGGAAATAAATTCAGAGCCAACTTCAGCAAAAGTTTACTTAAATGAAATTGAAGTAGGAACTACACCTGTACAAAAAAGCCTAAAAAGAAACCAGGAGTATCGCTTAGTTTTAAAACTAGATGGATACCAAACATATGAAACCAAATTAGAGAAAAAGTTTAATGCTTGGTATATAGGAAATATTGCTTTTGGTGGATTAATAGGAATTATAATTGACCCAATTACTGGAGCAATTCACAAACTAAAACCCGAAGAAGTTGATGGCAATCTTAAAAAGGGTACAACTTACGATACAAAAGGAGGAAAATTATTTGTAAAAATAAGTATGGATATTGACCCAAATTCGGAAAAAGTTGGGCAATTAGAAAAATCTGAATAAAGTCTGCATCCAAAACAGCACCATACTTATACAGAAACATTCTCTACAAGTAAAAAAAACAATGAAACAAACAATTTTAATTATACTATCCCTTTTTTGTTTTAATTGCTCATCTCAAACAGTAAAGAAATTTAATTTAGATTTTGAGTCTTACAATCAACGTTACTTGTTTCCAACGGATTGGATGGAATGGGGAGATTATTCATTAGAAGCAGATACTATTATTGTTCATTCAGGCAAATTTTCTGGCAAAATAAAATCCAAGAAGGAAGAAGGCTTATTTGGTTCTATTGCTTATAAGATTCCTGCCAATTACAAAGGAAAATCTATTAAGCTTGAAGGTTACATGAAAATCAAAAATATAGAGAATGGTTTTGGTGGTTTATTATTAAGAATAGACGGTAATCAAACCAGTCTAGCCTTTGAAAATATGGAAAGGCAAAACATTAATGGCACAAAAGATTGGCAAAAATATTCTATTACATTACCATATCCTGAAAATGCTGAAACTATTTTCATCGCAGGAATAATGACTGGTACTGGTGAAGCATGGTTTGATGATTTTGTTCTAACAATTGACGGTAACGATGTTCAAAATTTGAAAGAAATAGAAAAACCAATATACAAGGCTACTTTAGATAAAGAATTTGATTTAGATTCTAAAATTGACTTTCCAGAACTTAATGAAGAGTTGACAAGTAATCTAGAATTATTAGGTAAAATTTGGGGGTTTTTAAAATATAATCATCCAGAAGTATGCAAAGGAAATTATAATTGGGATTTTGAACTTTTTAGGATGCTTCCAAAATATCTAAAAACAAAGAGTAATCTAGAAAGAGACCAAAACCTCCTTCAATGGATTTCTAAATATGGGGACATAGATAAATGCCCTGATTGTAAAGAAACTTCTTCTGAAGCATTTTTGAAACCAGACCTTTCGTGGTTTAATAAGTATGAACTAAATTCTGAATTAAAGAACAAATTAAAATATATTTATCAAAACAGATGTCAAGGAAAGCATTTTTATATTGATAAGGGCTCTGTTGGTAATCCTGATTTTACGAATGAAAACAAGTATTACAATATGTCTTATGATGACGATGGATTTAAGCTATTGGCACTTTATAGATATTGGAATATGATTAATTATTTTTATCCAAACAAGTACTTAACAGATAAAAATTGGAACGATATCTTAAAAGGATATATCCCAATGTTTTTGAAATCAAAAACCAAATTGGAATATGAATTAGCTTGCATAGAACTAATTGGTGAGATAAATGATACACACGCAACTACAACAGTCGGTTTTAATAATGTACAAAACATTAGAGGACAGTTTTATCCACCATTTATCACTCAATTTATAGATGATAAATTAGTGGTTACTGATTATTACAATCCTGAATTAAAAGAAGTTTCCAAAGTAGAAATTGGAGATATCATTACACATATAAACAATAAACCCGTACAAGCTATTATTGATAGTATTAGTCCTTATTACCCAGCCTCAAATAGGGCTGCGAAATTGAGAGATATTTCTAGAGACATCTTACGTTCAAATAAAAAAGAAATTAGCATTGATTACATTTCAAATAATCAAGAACATAAACAGAGTTTACCCCTTTATAAAGAAGAAGATTTAAATATGAGATGGTATAATTTTACGGATGAAAAATGCTATAAAATGCTTGATGGCAACATAGGTTATGTAACTTTAAAAACCATAACCGCAGCCGACGTTCCGATGATAAAAGATACTTTTAAAAACACAAGAGGAATTATTATCGACATCCGTAATTATCCGTCAACATTTGTACCTTTTTTATTAGGCTCCTATTTTGTTTCATCATCCACCCCATTCGTAAAATTTACCAATTTTAATTTAGATAATCCTGGAGAGTTTAATTTTACAGAGGCATTAAAGATTCCAAAAGGAGATGAAACCTATAAAGGTAAATTAGTCGTATTGGTTAACGAAATTTCACAAAGTCAAGCAGAATATACTAGTATGGCATTTAGAGCAGGTGATAATACCACTATTGTTGGTAGCACAACTGCGGGAGCAGATGGAAATGTTTCTTCAATATATTTACCCGGTGGGTTATTGACTAATATTTCCGGCATTGGTGTTTATTATCCTGATGGTACAGAAACCCAAAGAGTTGGTATTATTCCAGATGTTGAAATTAAACCAACCATAAAAGGAATAAAACAAAGAAAAGATGAATTATTAGAAAAAGCTATTGAGATAATAAATGAATAAAAACCTAATAGAAATAATTAAAAAAAGGAAATTAAATAATTGCCAGCCAGCCTACAACCTACTTTTAATGCTTGCCAAAAGTTTTTACTCCAGCATTAATTTTTGTTCTTAAATAGTTTTCTCTAGGAACAATAGGGCACGAATATTTATCATTATAAGCACAATAGGGGTTGTAAGCAGAATTAAAATCAATGATAACGGTATTGCTTTTAGGGATTCTTAAATCAATATAACGCCCACCACCATAACTTTCAAGTCCGTTGGTTTCGTCTGAAAAAGGTAAAAACAAATAATCTTCATAACCTTCTTTTTTTATCAAATCTTGATTTTGATAAACATTTAACTGGAATATTTCATCATTTAAAAAAAATTCTAAAACTCCGTATTTTACATATTCAGGAAGTCTATCGGTTGTTGTTTTCATTTTAAAAGGAAGCTCATTTTCGGTTCTTGTAAATAATGCTTCAACCACATAGGTTGAGTCATACTTAAAAAAATCAAGACTTTTAAATTCTTTTCTATCTACTTCTTTTAATGGCGAAGTGGTAGCATCTTTATATTCGGCATTAATTTCCTTTTGAAATTCGGTTTCTCCTGCAATAGGTTGCTTACCATTTTTACAACTTGTTATACAAATTAAAAGAATAACGATTATGATGACTTGTTTCATTATAAAAATATTTTCAACCCAAAAATACAACTTACAATTATTTTGTATACATTTGAAAATCAAAAAAAAATAAAAATGCGCAATTACGTCACCATTTATATTCAAAACTGGACATCAAAATACAGATGTTGGGCTTGTTATATGTTGTGGTGATATGAATATAATATTACACTATATAAAAGTCCAACTGCAGAGTTGGGCTTTTTTTTTATAACAAAATCAATCAAAAAAAAATAATAATAAACATCAATCAAAGAACAAATCGAATCAATGAAAACACTTTTCAATAAATACATAAACACTTTTAGAGGCCTTTCAAAAGAAGTTTGGTGGATAGCTTTAATTACACTTATAAATAGAGCTGGTACTATGGTTATCCCCTTTTTATCATTATACCTTACCAAAAGTTTGCATTTTTCTATGGGTGATGTTGGCTGGATTATGAGTGCATTTGGGTTAGGATCTGTGGTTGGCTCATGGATTGGAGGCAAACTTACAGATAAAATTGGTTTTTATAAAGTTATGGTTTTTAGCTTAATAGCTACTGGATTGTTATTCATTATCCTTCAATTATTAACTAGCTTTATAACATTTTGCATTGGTATATTTGTAGTTATGTTGGTAGCAGATATGTTTAGACCAGCCATGTTTGTTGCTCTGAATTCTTATAGTAAACCAGAAAACAAAACACGTTCGGTTACGCTTATAAGACTAGCTATTAACCTTGGTTTCTCTGCTGGTCCAGCATTAGGTGGTATTATTATAACTACACTTAGCTATGGTGGTTTATTTTGGGTTGACGGAATTACCTGTGTGCTTGCTGCTATAGTTTTAATAAAAGTGCTGCATCCTAAAAAAGCTAAAACGTTAGATAATCTAAAAATTGAAAATCCAAAATCGGCGTATCATGATTACGCCTTTCTAACATTTTTGGTTGCCATGGTTTTATTTGGGATTGTATTTTTGCAATACTTTTCTACCATGCCATTATATTATAAAGATGCCCATCATTTAAATGAACTAGAAATAGGAATACTATTGGGTTTAAACGGATTCATTATTTTTGTTTTTGAAATGCCATTAATTAAATGGCTCGAAAACTCAAGGTTTACAAAATTAGGTTTAATGCTTTTTGGAGCAGTTCTAACTGGATTAAGCTTTCTTGTTTTAAATATCACTTCATGGGCAGGCGTTCTTATTATTGGTATGCTATTAATGACTTTTGGAGAAATGATTGCTTTTCCATTTTCAAATGCTTTTGCAATGGATAGAGCTAAAAAAGGAAATCAAGGGGAATACATGGCTTTGTATAGCATATCTTTTTCTGTTTCTCACATTTTTGGGCATAACGTTGGGTTGCACTTAGTTGATGCTATTGGTTTTGACAAAACATGGTATTTAACAACAATCCTTGCTAGCTTATGTGTATTTTTGATTTTTATTTTAAAACAAAAAATGAAGCTTAAAACAAGATAGATAATAATGAGTTTAGAAAAAGATGTTATTATAATAGGTGGTGGACCCATTGGGATTGCTTGTGCATTAGAGTGTGAAAAAAGAGACTGGAATTATTTAGTTATTGAAAAAGGTGCGCTTACCAATTCCTTATTCAATTACCCAAAAAACATGACTTTTTTTTCAACATCTGAAAAATTAGAAATTGATGATATTCCATTTATAAGTAACAATCCTAAACCTAACAGAGACGAAGCTTTAGAATATTACAGACGTGTAGCCACATCTAATAAACTGAATATTAATTTATATGAAACCGTTTTAAGTATTGAAAAAGAAGATTCAAATTTTAAAATAAAAACATCAAAGCAAGTTTACACTTCAAAAAAAGTGATTTTATCTACTGGCTTTTATGACATCCCAAAACTATTGAATGTGCCAGGAGAAGATTTACCCAAAGTCTCTCACTATTATAAAGAAGCACATCCTTTTACAATGCAAAACGTAATAGTCGTTGGCGCAAGCAATTCCTCAGTTGATGCGGCTCTTGAAATTTGGCGTAAAGGTGGTAATGTAACTATGGTAATTAGAGGAAAAGCTATTGGTGAGCGTGTAAAATATTGGGTAAGACCAGACATTATTAATAGAATTGAAGAAGGTAGTATTAAGGCATATTACAATTCTGAAATTATTGAAATTAAAGAAAATGACGTAATTGTTTCCACACCAAAAGGAATTAAAACAATCCCTAATGATTATGTGGTTGCTCTTACTGGTTACCAACCAGATTTTAAACTCTTAAAGGAAATTGGTATAAAATTATCTGAGGATGATAAAATGCTACCAAAATACAATTCTGAAACTATGGAATCTAACATACCCGGTTTGTATTTGGCAGGAGTAATTTGTGGTGGAATGGAAACACATAAATGGTTTATAGAAAATTCAAGAATACATGCCAAAATAATTGCAGAACATATAAAATCGCAATTAAATTAAGTTATTTCAATGGTTTAACCTCATTATATTTTACCACATGAGATAATACAATTTGGGTCTTGGTTTCTCCATACACAATAAGTTGATCGATAAAAGACTCCAAATGTTTTTGGTTTTTAAAAACCACTTCCATCACTATATTTTCATTCCCTGTAATTCTGTAGCAATTTAAAACTTCATCATAGGATTTCACTTTTTCTAAAAAAGGTTTTAACATACCCATAAAGGCACGTAAAGTAATCAATGCTTTTAACTGATAACCAACATCTAAAGGTGAAACTGACGTTTTATAGCCTTGAATGATTCCTGCATCCTCCATCTTTTTAATTCGCTCTGAAACAGCAGGAGAACTTACTCCTACTTTCTTACCAATGGCAACATTTGATTGTCTGGCATTCTCTTGTAAACACTTCAAAATCTTCCAATTTAATGCATCCATTATCATTTAAAAAAAATTAACCATTAAAACTTAATTATTAAAGTAAATATACGATTTAACTTTAATATTGATAGTATAATTTGTTTACTTGTAACTAATTTTGATAAAATTGCTTTTAAAAGATGTTGCCCAGTATTCCATCACACCTATCAGATTTGCCTATTTATAAAAAGGCAATGGAAATTTACATCCTTACTCGAAGTATTTCTGCATACATTCAATATGATTTATCCAGTTTAAAACCTGATGGTAGTGAATTTTCAGATATTTATTTTTCTGGTGATATTATACAACAATCTGTATCATTAGCTCCTGAAATTTTGAATGCAGAATTAGAGCGTTATTCTGATAGAAAAGATAAACACATTGCTTCTTTACAACGTCTTACAAATTTACTTTACAAAAATTCTTATCGTTTAGAAAATTCAAATAGTAATGGTAAAGATTTCTTGCCTATTTTAAGAAGTGAATTAAATAAGTTTAAAAGATTACAACGCAACTGGATGTTAACATTGTAATCCTTTAAATTTTTTGTTAATCTATAAAGTAACTTTATAATGTTTTTTTTCCAATACAAAAAAATTAATAGTATTGTTTTTCAATTGAGAAAATTTCTCCTTCTGCTTGATAATATTTTTCAGATTTTATAATATTCATTAACCAATCTAAATAACTGTCAGATTTTCTTTTAAAAGTATAGTTAAGATTTGCTTCCATAGGTTTAAGATTTAAATATTGGGGTTATTAACTGCTTAAAAATCAACTCAAAGCAATGTAAAACTACATGCGATTGAAGGAAGCAAAAAATTTTTGCGTCTTTATTAGTTTAAGCGTTTAATTAAATCTTTCACGTGTTTTTATTTACAAATACTTCCGATGAAATAATCATCTAAAACATTAGTTTTCTTCCAAAAATCTAGTTATTAAGTCCTGAAAAATGAGTTATATATAACAAAAAAACACACATAATAAAATGTGTGTTTCATGCAATTTAGGTAATCCCTTTACATAACCTTGTTGTTAAATAGCAATTTAACCATAATTCAAACGAGAAATTCGAATTATAAGACAAATTTAAACAAGTAACTTTTTTAATAGCTTAATAAAGCTTACTAAAATTGACATTTGTCAATTTTACTTCATTTTACATTTCAGCAGGATTTAGAACTAGTCTTGATAATGTCTCTGGCCGCATATTCAATAGTGATGCTAAATATTTTTTTGGCAATCGTTTTATTATTTCTGGATTGAAGGTTTTCATAAAATAATCGTATCTATCTTTTGCACCGGGAATTCTGGCTAATAAAGCTCTGTTTTCAGCATGTATATAATAATGTTCCATCAAAATACGATTTAAGGCTGCCATATCTGGATAATTTTTAATGGCATAATCCATCTCTTCAAAACTTAAACTTTCTGTAAACGTATCCTCTAAGCATTGTAGGTTTTCTAAAGCTGGTTCATTTTTAAAATAGCCCGAGATTGATGTAACCATTTCATTATCTACACTTACCCATGTAGTTATTTCATTACTGTTAAAATCAAAATATCCACGTATGAGTCCTTTACGGATTAAATGAACCCTATTACATGTTTCACCATTTTTCACAATAAATTCTCCTTTTTTATAATGTGAAGAAATCATTCTTTGTGATAAAAAACTTTTAAGAGGTTTTGATAATGGAGAAATAGAATTCAGTAACGTGACACTAAAAATATTGTTGTATTTAGTTGCTGGCATATAAATGATTTTGGCACAATATATTTTATTTTAATACTATTATAAAATGATATATATCAGGTTTTTATTTAACCAGTATAAATTCTTTACATATTTCTACGATATTGGCCTCCTACTTCAAATAAAGCATTGGTGATTTGACCTAAAGAACATACTTTACAAACTTCCATCAAAGCTTCAAAAATATTTTCGTTTTGAATGGCTTTGGTTTGCAGGTCTCTTAATAATCCTCCTGTGTCTTTTGTTTTATGAAGATTTTTTAAGGTTTTTATTTGAAGTTGTTTTTCTTCGTCGGTAGCTCTAATAACTTCTTTAGGTAAAACAGTTGGAGAACCTTTGCTACTTAAGAAAGTGTTTACTCCAATGATTGGAAATTCACCATTATGCTTTAAGGTTTCATAATATAAGCTTTCTTCTTGAATCTTTGAGCGTTGATACATGGTTTCCATGGCTCCCAAAACACCACCTCTTTCAGTAATTCTATCAAACTCAAGTAATACAGCTTCTTCAACCAAATCTGTCAACTCTTCAATGACAAAAGAGCCTTGAATTGGGTTTTCATTTTTAGCTAAACCTAATTCTTTATTAATTATTAGTTGAATAGCCATAGCACGACGAACAGATTCTTCAGTTGGAGTTGTTATAGCTTCGTCATAAGCATTGGTATGTAACGAATTACAATTATCATAAATAGCATATAATGCCTGAAGCGTTGTACGAATATCGTTAAAATCAATTTCTTGAGCATGTAAACTACGTCCAGAGGTTTGAATATGATATTTCAACATTTGAGCCCTTTCATCAGCTCCATATTTATGCTTCATGGCTTTTGCCCAAATTTTACGAGCAACTCTGCCAATTACTGCGTATTCTGGATCAATACCATTAGAGAAAAAGAACGATAAGTTTGGACCAAAGTTATTAATATCCATGCCTCTGCTTAAGTAGTACTCTACATAAGTAAACCCATTAGATAATGTTAAAGCCAATTGCGTAATAGGGTTGGCACCAGCTTCAGCAATATGATATCCTGAAATTGAAACCGAATAAAAATTACGCACATTGTTCTCAATAAAATACTCTTGTACATCACCCATTAAACGCAATGCAAACTCAGTTGAAAAAATACACGTATTTTGAGCCTGATCTTCTTTTAAAATATCAGCTTGAACCGTTCCCCTAACCTGAGCAATTGTTTTAGACTTTATTTCTTCATATATGGCTTTAGGTAAAACTTGATCTCCTGTAACACCAAGGAGCTTCAAACCTAAACCATTATTACTATCGGGCAATACACCATTGTATTTTGGACGCTCTTTCCCTTTGTATAGCTTTTCAATTTCAGCTTCAACTTGTTTTTCAAGGTGATTGTTCTTGATATACATTTCACATTGCTGGTCAATGGCTGCATTCATAAAAAACCCTAATAACATAGGTGCAGGACCATTAATTGTCATACTTACCGAGGTCATTTCATCAGCTAAGTTAAAGCCTGAATACAATTTCTTTGCATCATCTAAACAACAAATGGAAACACCAGCATTACCAATTTTTCCATAAATGTCGGGTCTTAAATCTGGATCGTTTCCATAAAGTGTGACACTATCAAAAGCAGTTGACAACCGTTTCGCTGGCAAGCCTTCACTTACGTAATGAAATCTTCTATTTGTTCTTTCTGGACCTCCTTCACCAGCAAACATTCGTGCTGGGTCCTCTCCCATTCTTTTAAATGGATATAAGCCAGATGCAAATGGAAATTCTCCTGGTACATTTTCTTGTAAAACCCAACTTAAAATATCTCCCCAAGCCTGATATTTTGGCAATGCAACTTTTGGAATTTGAGTATGTGATAATGATTCTGTATGCGTCTTTACTTGTATGTCTTTTTTTCTTACTTTGAATGAATATATAGGGTCTTTATACTTCTTAATTTTATCTTTCCAACCCAGAATAATTTCCCAATTAAAAGGGTTAAGATTGAGCTTGACACGATTGAATTCTGCAATAAGAAGTTTAGTGATGTCCTTATTGTCATCCTGAACTTGTTTCAGGATCTCATCTGTATTTAATCCATTTTTATCAAGAAAAGATTGCTTCGTTTCACTCGCAATGACGTCTAAAACAGATTCTATAGTTTTAAAAATTCCATATAATTTTTGTGCAACTTCCACTTGTTGATTAGCAGTTTTATCATAAGCTCGATTATTTTCTGCTATTTCAGATAAATAACGCGTTCTGGAAGGAGGAATGACAAAAATTTTCTCACTCATTTCATTTGAAATAGTAAACGTAGATATTAAATCTGAGTTTGTTTTTTCAACTACTTTATCTATTACTGCTTTATAAAGCGTATTCATTCCCGGATCATTAAATTGCGAAGCAATGGTTCCATAAACAGGCAATTTTTCTTGAGGAACATCCCACAAATTATGATTTCTCATATATTGCTTTTTCACATCGCGCAACGCATCTAAAGAGCCTCTTTTGTCAAACTTATTGATAGCAACCAAATCTGCAAAATCTAACATATCAATTTTTTCTAACTGCGTTGCTGCACCAAATTCTGGTGTCAT
>DJWL01000047.1 GCA_002441545.1 Flavobacteriaceae bacterium UBA6231
TTTGTGTCGCATCTTCAATTTTTACGTTTTCTTTAGCTTCAATGGCCTGATGTAACCCATCGCTATATCGACGACCATCCATAATACGTCCGGTTTGCTCATCAACAATCATGACTTTATTGTCAATCACTACGTATTGAATGTCTTTTTCAAAAAGCGCATACGCTTTTAATAATTGATTTAGTGTGTGAATGCGTTCAGATTTCACACCAAAATCTTTGTATAATTCTTCTTTTAATTTAGCCTCTTCTTCAAGCGGTAATTTTTGGTTCTCGATTTTTGCAATCTCCAAACCAATTTCTGGCATTACGAAAAAGTTGGGGTCATCTTTACCTGAAAGATATTCAACACCTTTATCAGATAATTCTATTTGATTGTTTTTTTCGTCAATAACATAATATAGCTCAACATCAACCTTTGGCATTTCACGGTTGTTATCCTGCATATAATAGTTTTCGGTTTTTTGAAGTAGTTGTTTAATACCTTCTTCACTTAAAAACTTAATCAGTGCTTTGTTTTTAGGCATCCCTCTGTAAACACGAAGTAATTTTAAGCCTCCTTCTTTAGTGTCTCCTTCAGAAATTAATTTTCTAGCCTCTGCTAAAACGCTTGTAAGATATTTACGTTGAACCGCAACAATGTCATCAACTTTTGGTTTTAACTCATTAAATTCATGACGTTCTCCCTGAGGAATTGGCCCTGAAATGATTAATGGTGTACGGGCATCGTCCACTAACACAGAATCCACCTCATCGACAATAGCATAATGGTGAGGGCGCTGTACTAAATCGTTTGGCGAATGCGCCATATTATCACGCAAATAATCAAAACCAAATTCATTATTGGTTCCATAAGTGATATCTGCATTGTATGCTTTTTTACGAGCTTCAGAATTTGGCTGGTGATGATCAATACAATCAACACTCAATCCATGAAACTCAAATATTGGAGCCATCCACGCGCTATCACGTTTTGCTAAGTAATCATTAACTGTAACTAAGTGCACCCCTTTTCCTGAAAGGGCATTTAAATATACTGGCAGTGTAGCCACTAAGGTTTTACCTTCACCTGTTTGCATTTCGGCAATTTTACCTTGATGCAATGCAATACCACCAATTAACTGAACATCATAATGAGTCATATCCCAAGTGATTGGTTTGCCAGCAGCATCCCATGAATTAGACCAGATTGCATACTCATTATCTAAAGTAACATAGCCTTTATTTCCAGATAATTCTCTATCGAAAGTGTTGGCCTTAACTTTTATTTCGGTATTGTTTACAAAACGTTTAGCAGTTTCTTTTACCACTGCAAAGGCTTCAGGTAAAATAGTGTTTAATACATCTTCTGTAATAAGGTAGGCTTCGTCTTTAAGTTTGTCAATATCTAGATAAATATCTTCTCGTTTGTCAATGTCTTCTGTAGCTTCAGCCTCAGCAAGGAGCATTTCTATTTTATCATTTACAGGTTTGTTGGCTTCAGCAATAGCAGTTTTAAATTCTAAGGTTTTAGCTCTTAATTCGTCATGAGACAGCGCTTCTAAAGCTTTTTCAAATGTTTTAATTTTATTGACAATAGGGGTGATGGCTTTGACATCTTGTTTAGATTTATCGCCAACAAATACTTTTAGTACTGAATTTAAAAAACTCATGGTAATATATTTATGTTAACACTAGCTTTCGCTTGGTGTGATTTTATTTTTTTGTTTATACGCTTATTTAAAAGCATTCAAAGATACATTTTGTTATGTTGTTTTATAAATATAGGGCATAAAAAAAGTCTCTAATCGAGACTTTTTAACTTTTCTTTATGCTTTATTAATATTCATCCTCATTCCAAAGGTAGTCGTCATCAGTTGGGTAATCAGACCAAATTTCTTCAATTGAATCATAAGAGTCACCTTCATCTTCAATTGATTGTAAATTTTCAACAACTTCTAAAGGGGCACCAGTTCTAATGGCGTAATCTATTAACTCGTCTTTAGTTGCTGGCCAAGGTGCATCGCTTAAATATGATGCTAATTCTAATGTCCAATACATTGTATATTCGTTTAAATTTTTTGCAAAAATAATTTTTTAGTTTAAACAGACAAGAAAAAAATGAATTATTTATATATTATTTTTAAGAACGTATTTTTTTGCTTCAACATATTGAAATTAAAAAGATTAAATACTAAGCTAAAAGTGTTTTTATTAACTTAAAATATTAATGTTTTCTTCTCTAAAAATAATTTTTAAAAAAGCATCAAAATTCATTAAAGCTTCTTAAAACTTAATGTTTCTCAGGAATCCATTTAATTTCATTTGCTTTTAGGTCAAAAGACAACTTCCGTGCCAACACAAAAAGATAGTCAGAAAGGCGGTTTAGATAGATTAATGTATTAGAATCAACAGGTGAGATGTCATTAAGAGCCGTGGCTAAACGTTCTGCTCTACGGCAAACACAGCGTGCAATATGACAGAATGACACTGTTTGATGACCACCTGGTAGCACAAAATGAGTCATTGGAGGTAAGGCCTCATTCATAATATCGATTTTCTTCTCTAAAAGCTCAATGTTTTCAGAAGAAATTTTTGGAATGTTTAAACGTTCTCTTCCATTCTTAAAGATGCTTTTATCGGGATCTGTTGCAAGAATGGCTCCTACGGTAAATAACCTATCTTGGACATGAATAAGTAGCTCTTTATAATGTGTGTTGATGTCTTGGTCGCGAATTAAGCCTATATGCGAATTTAACTCATCAACCGTTCCATAACTTTCTATGCGGATGTGATGTTTTGGAACACGAGTACCACCAAATAAAGCGGTTGTACCTTTATCTCCTGTTTTGGTATAAATTTTCATCTGTTCAAGGTTATAAGGTTATAAAGTTATGAGGTTATAAAGTTATGAGGTTATAAAGTTATGAGGTTATGAGGTTATATAGTTATGAGGTTATAAAGGATATATAATTAAAAAAAACAATACCTATGCATTCTTAGTGTCCGTACTAATCATACCATCAATTAAGCGAATGATTCTTTTAGCACGAGCAGCTACGTCTTCTTCGTGAGTTACTACAATAACCGTATTTCCTGCCTTATGGATATCTTCAAAAAGATTTAAAATTTCTAACGATGTTTTTGAATCCAAATTTCCTGTTGGCTCATCGGCTAAAATAATGGATGGCCTGTTAACTAAAGCACGACCAACTGCAACACGTTGCCTTTGTCCACCCGAAAGCTGGTTGGGTTTGTGATCCATTCTGTCTTCTAAACCTACACTAATTAGCACTTCTTTGGCACGTTTAGTTCGTTCATTTTTTGAAAAACCGGCATATACCATTGGTAATGCCACATTATCTAAAGCGGTGGTTCGTGGTAGTAAATTAAAGGTTTGAAAGACAAAACCAATTTCTGTATTTCTAATATCGGCTAATTCATCATCAGACATTTTACTTACGTCTTTACCATTTAGTACATAAGAGCCATCGGTAGCCGTGTCTAAACAACCAATAATATTCATGAGGGTAGATTTTCCTGACCCAGAAGGTCCCATAATGGCCACATATTCACCTCGTTCAATGTCTAAATCAATGCCTTTTAATACGTTAACAGTTTCTTGACCTAGTTTAAAGTCGCGAATAATATTTCTAATTTTAATAACGTTGCTCATAAGAAGAATTCTATGGTGTTTGACGCAAATGCTATGGAGTTGTTACACTCTGATAGTAAAATGTTCTTTATTTTGTTCATTTCTAAAAAAAACCAGTCCCCAATAAAAGGTATCAATAGTAACAGACACTTTTGGATGTTGTTTTATAGTTTCCCAAGCCTCTGTCATTTCTTTCGACCAGTAAATATCGTCAAAAATAAAGAGAGCATCATTATGAATTGAGGCTAACATGGCTTCAAAATATTGTAATGTTGAATCTTTTTGATGATTGCCATCAAAAAAAACCAAATCAAAGGAGTCTTTGTTTAAATTTTTAATAGCACTTTTAAACTCATCATTAATAAGGGTTATGCCGTTTGATTGATGTTTTAATAAATTTGCCTTAGTAAACTCTGATAAGTTATTGCATCCTTCAATAGTTGTAATCATAGCTTTTGAATTGCCTAATTGCATGGCATGGGTTGCAATTCCTAAAGAGGTGCCTAACTCAAGAATATTTTTGCTATCAAAGTATTTTACTATTCTGTAAAGAAGTTTAGCTCTAAAGTAAGTTGTACCCGCATATTTTGCCATTTTTGAAACTGAACGGACATTGGATTTTAATTTTTGAGACCCATGTCCTAAATCTGTTATACTTATTTGAGTTTTATTATTTATTAGTTCTTTTCTGTATTCAGACATGTTTTTATAGGCTGGGTAATTTGTTTTGTCATAAAAACATTTGGTAATCAAGTTGTAAACAAAAGGAGAATGCACACCATGCTGATTGGTTGATTTTAAAAGGAATTTTAGGTATTGAGTTATTTGATAAAACATAAATTAAATTGTCAGCTCGAGGGCAGTTGAGACCTAGTTGGTAAATAGGGTTTAAACCTTCTCGTAAATTGTACTTTTATCTTCGTGCAAAAGTATATTTTCATATCTTAAAATAAGGCTTCTCGATACAAATTTGTTTGTTAGCACTTCACAAATTCACTCGAAGTGACAAAATTGTGTTGTTTGTCAGTTCGAGTGTTTTT
>DJWL01000025.1 GCA_002441545.1 Flavobacteriaceae bacterium UBA6231
GAGATGTACTTTAGGTTATGTACAATAAGGATATAAACAAAGCAAAGGAGGAAAATGAAAAACTTTTTAGTACAGATTAAACAATGGATTTTATCTATACGCCCAAAGATTTAAAAGAATGGATAAAACAATTCTGTTAATAAAAAAGGGGAGAAAAATGTTTGTAATATATAAAAGGATGTTAGTCCCTGAATATACCTATGAAGACTATCAAACAGGTATAATGGTAGAATCAGAAGACATGGCGGTTGATGTATGTAATGCATTAAACAATATGTATTATTCAGAGGGAAGAATCGGATTTTCCGACAAGGATGATTCTGAATTTGTTTATGAAGAGGAAAACACCATAGGCGAAAATGCTTTTGATGGTTTATGGGAATAATCAAAAAGCTCAAAACAAAAATGGGGAAAATAAAAATGAGTGGTAAACTTACAACCAGACGGAAAATACAAAAATGGTGTTATCAAAACAAAGGGTATTTTATGGGTTCACACTTTAGGGTATATAAAGTTGGATATAAATACGTTTATTATACCATATTCGATAAAAAACGTCGTGAGTTTAGAATACCATTAGAAGAATTTTATGCAGAATTTATAGGGGAGAAATTATCATGTTGCAAAAACAAGTAGATATGGTTTTAAACCATTTAAAAGAGATTGATTCAATTACACAGAAAGAAGCTAATGACCTATATGGTATAAGTAGGCTTTCTGCCAGGGTCTATGACTTGAAGAAAATGGGGTATAATATTGGTAAAACAACCGAAAAAGTGGTAAACAGATATGGCAACCCTATTAGAGTTGCAAAATATTACTTGACTTTTTGAAAAAGATTCTGTATATTATAGGGGGTGAAAAGATGAAGAGAAAAAACTTAAAATATTGTGTTATACCATTTGTGTTTCTGCCTATTGTATTTATATTATATCTATTAAATGCAGATGTGGCTCTATTGATGGTAATAATAGTGTTCTTAATATTATTTTATAAAAGGTCTTTATCATGCTAAAAATATACTACAATGATGAATGGGGTAGTATTTATACCTGTTGGAAATATCAACCGCTTGAAAATTCAGTAGCCAGAAGTATAAACATACTTGGTGCAAAAATTATAAAAATAGAATTGTATACAAAAAATAAGCTAAAGAAAACAATAACAGGTAAACTACTTCATAAGATAATAAAAAAGTCTATACCGTTGATACCAAAAACCAAAAGGGGGAAACCAATGCCGATTTATAAGTTTAGGTGTGCCATTTGTTCTAATGAACAAGAATCTGCATTAAAAATGAATGAAATTGACAACCATGTTGAAATTTGTTCTGAATGTGGTGAACAGATGAAAAGACTAATGGGTAAACCAAGATTCATACTAAAGGGTTCTGGTTTTTACGGTGTTGATAAGTATGCAGATATGTGGAAAGATGACCTGAGTAATAAAGATTTAAATATTGACGTAGAATAGGGGGTTTCTATTATGTGTGAATATAAAAAATATCAACATATAGAGCGGCTGGGAACAGATGAAGTGTCTGGAATACTAAATGGTATGTGTTATATTTTCCCAAAAATTGATGGAACAAATGGCAAGGTATGGTTTGATAATGGTGTATTAAGGGCTGGAAGTAGAAACAGAGAGCTTACACTGGAAAATGATAACAGGGGTTTTTATAAATATATTACTACCAATGATAAATATTATAAATTCTTTTCTGATTATCCTGATTATACACTGTGGGGTGAGTGGCTTGTTCCACATACAATAAAGCATTATAGGGATGATGCATGGAACAAATTTTATGTTTTTGATGTTAGTGATGAAAACAACAACTATATACCATATGATAAATATAGTGTTCTTCTTGACCAATATGAGATAGACTTTATTCCAGTTATGGTAAAAATAAAATCACCCGTTTCATTAGATGTTTTTGAAACATTACTTGATAATAATACATACTTGGTCTCTGGTGATAGAAATAAGGGTGAGGGGATTGTAATAAAAAATTATGGTTACAAAAATAAATATGGAAGACAAACGTGGGCAAAGATTGTTCGGGATGAATATAAGAGAACAAGGGCAACAAAGAAAAGGCCTAACGATATAAACATTCCAACAGAGAGAATAATTGTTTTCGATTTTCTCACACCTGAAATAATCGACAAGGAATATGAAAAAACAATAGATGAAAATAGTGGGTGGACAAGTAAATATATACCACAATTACTTGGTAGTGTATGGAACACATTTATCAGGGAAGAATGTTGGAATATTGTTAAAAAATACAAGTATCCAACAATTGATTTTAAACTGTTACATTCACTTGTAATAGAAAGAATAAAAGAATTAAAACCAAACCTATTTTAAAATAATAACAGGAGTAAACATGAGTAAAGTATTGTATTTTGACTTCGAGAACTCTTTTAAGAGTCTTGGGAGTGAAAAAACCATTAAGGAACACTTTGGTTATCCAATTATGCGGAGTAATTCTTGGGAAGAAGCTAAGAATGTTCTGGGTTCAATAACAAAGCGTTCCGAGGTTCAGGTAAAAGTTCCACTTGTTGGTAACATTATGGTTAGCGAAACGAGGTATGAGTGGACTGTAAGACCTGAATTTGCAAAAGATGATGACAAGAGTAAATTTGCAGAAGATACCACATTTGTTTTTGATACCGTATCTGAATTGGTAAAAAAATATACAAGGGAATTATCAAATGGTGGTAAACGTAAACTTGGGTTTGGTGAATGGGCTGAAATCAAAAGTGGTTTAGATATATTTACAGAGGAATTAAATGGGTGCCCAGCCAACATTGTTGTTAATTCTCATGTTAAACCACAAAAAGATGATGACACAGGTGTTATTAGTTTATACCCAGCAATTGAGGGTAGTAGTAGAGATGACATTGCAAAATGGTTTGATTTTGTGCTATACACAGTTGTAAGACGTGATGATAGTGGCGAGTATCAATATATGTGGGTAACACAAAGAGATGATAAATATTGTCATGCAAAAGATAGGTCAACATTGTTGCAAGCAATGATACCACAAGATTATAATTTAATTAGAGAAGCTGCAAAGGAAAGGGGTTGGGATAATTTCAAGGTTATGATAATAGGCGACCCGGGGACGGGCAAAACATTTTCATTAAAAACATTAATAAAAGAATAGGGAGAGGTTATGGCTACATTTAAACTTAAAAAGGGTGGTAGTAGTGTTCAGGGAATGTTTGATGGAACAAGGTCGGTAACCATTAAATCGGCAAAGTATGATTTTTTCAATGAGGATAAGTTTCTTGAATTAACATTTGAGGATTTTCCAGAAACAATCAGATGTAGGTTTTATGAGGACAAGAAAAACGATGAACCTATGTGGAAGATTATGCCTGTGTTTAGGTTTACCAATACAGGTGTAAGTTTCATCGGTTCAAGTGAAGATGAAACCATCGTTAAAGTTGATGATACCCCATCAAAACTTGTTGGTAAAAAAATTGGTGTATATACATACAAAAACAACAAGGGATATTGGCGTGTAGCGCCAAAGGTTTTTCCTGTAATGGAATTTCAAAATGATGTAGAAACAATTACCAATGATGACATATCATTTTATGAACAAAAAGCAATAGAATTTGTAGAAAAATATGCACGTGATAGGGTTTTACCAGGTGCTGAAAAAGTAAAAGAAACGGATTCTACAAGCTGGTAGGAGTATAAACATGCCAAGAGGATACAACCAACCTGATAATGCTGAACGGAGAGATAGGGTTTCTCGTTCAATGCAATTGAGTAGAGCTTACAATATCCTTTCACATGCCAAAGAAATACGATATGAAACAGGCACACGGTTTGTTGATTATGGAAGCAATGAGCCATTTGATGAACTTGAAAAATATAATAAAAATAGGGATATAACACATATTTACCACAGGGGTGAGTATCTGTTTAAAAACTCACAAAAGAGGATTAAAACCCTTATTAATGAGCTGTTTGAATCCTATTGTAATGGTTGTGATATGCCAACAATTGAGTATCAAATAATAGGCAATGATATTTTGAGGGTTAATAACTTTGTTGTAATAGTATAGGAGAAACATGTATAGGGAGCTTGCACACGGAGTAAATAATCGGCATTTCTTTTTACGTTCCCCAGAAGTTGAATCTTGGGAAGGTCAAGAATCTGATACATACATATCCTTATGGGAATATGATGAATCAATTATAGACTTTTTCAGAAATACTGGTTCTTTAAGGGGGTTTGATGGTTTAATCTATATGCCTGATGAATTTATTCTTGATATAGATACTGAAAATGGTTCTTCTGATTATGCAAGACAGAAAACAATAGCTCTTACAATGAAGTTAAGCGAAGAGTTTAAAGTTCCACATTCCATATATTTTAGTGGAAGGGGGTTTCACATAGGTATTCCTTCCAATGCGTTTAGGTGGGAACCTTGTGATGATTTACATACACGCATTAAAAAACTCTTTAGGTCAAATGGTATTTATGACCTTGCTGACATATCTGTTACGGATAAAACAAGATTGGTAAGGCTTGTAAACACAAAAAACACAAAATCGGGTTTATATAAAGTTCAACTCAAAAAAGGAGAAATTCATAAAAGTATTGAAGAAATATATGAGCTTGCACAATCACCAAGAGAAAAGTTTATCTATGACACGGAATGCGACCCTGTTTTTGACCTTACGGCAATAACCCCAGCAGAGAAAAAACTGAGATATGGTTCTGGTGAACATAAACCAGACCCTGTAAATTATCCATGCATACAAGAAATGCTTGACGGGGAAAATATACAATCCCGGCACATGACCGCATTAAGAATAGTGAGCCATTTGCGTAAGAGCTTACCTGAGAAATCTGTAAAGGCAATTATGCATGAATGGACTGATAGGCTGGGGAGCTTGAGCGGAAAGCGTGAACTCACATACGATGAAATAGATAAGATTATTAATTACACATATGATGCAAATGGTGGCGATGGCTACAACTATGGGTGTCTTGATAATGTTATGACACACCATTGTAAACAGATATGTCGCCTGTATAAGGTGCGAAGGGAGGAACCAGTTAATGATGCCTCATCGCTCGAAAGTGATTATGTTAAGTTTATAGAGAGTGGCGTTAAACCAATAGATTTGGGTGGCGTTATCGGTCTTCAATACTATCCAGTGTATCCAGGGGAGTTTGTAATACTGCAAGCTCCCCCGAAACACATGAAAACAACCCTATTGCAAAATTGGGTTTACAGATTTAAGCGGAGAACATATTTCCTTGAAATGGAAATGAGTAAAAGACAGATGTGGAACACATTCCTACAGATACATACGGGCAAGGATGAGGATTATTTACGAAATAATTATAACGAATTTATCGGAGAAAGTGCTAATTTCAGATGGTTAACAATGGATTTTAATAGGTGTAGGGCTGAAGATTTACATAAAAGAATATTGATGATGCCGTATAAACCCGAATTGTTAGTTATTGACCATATGCAAAGGTTGAGTGGAAGTATAGATAGTCATACCTACAACCATGAAGTGAGTAATATTCTTTCCAACCTTGCAGTAAAGGAAAATATAATAATAATAGCAATAGCGGAAATAGACAAGGATTCAATGCGTAACGGTCAACATATGGGTAGCGTGAAAGGTGGGGCAGCAGCCGTCTATGATGCTAATAAAGTAATTGCTATAACAAAGGTGTTTAGAGATAGCGAAGGTCTTATTACTGCAATGTCTATTAAGGATTTTGCTAATAGAGAAAAAGAATATCTACATGGAGATGTTAGCGTTAACAACAAGCAAATTTTTGGGAGAGTTTAATGGAAAACAATTTCAGTGAAAGGATGTTAACCGCCCAAGAGGTGTATGATTTTCTAAAAGAAGATATATATCAAATACTTGAAAGAAGTAACCCTCTAATGGCAGATGCTTTTGATTTAATAGATGAACCGACCTTAATTGATGTTGCAAATTTGTTATATCAGGCAGGTGTTGATGAAATAGTTATAACGGAGGGTTAATATTTGGATAATTATCAAGAGGTATATATATCAACTCATTTAGATAAAAATATGGAAAACTACACGGGCATAGATGACATGATAGCAGATGTTTTTAAATGTGGATATTGGAATAATGTTGAAGATTGTATAAAGGAGATTGTTGCAATATATTTAAAAAAGCTCACAAACAAATTGGAAGATATTCAATGAGTAAAAATAAGGTTAGGGCGTATCATATGGAAAAAGAATATGAGGCTTGTTTTCAGGGTGTTAGAATGGGGACACTTGGCAAGGTAGATGTTCATTCTGACATTTTCAGCATTGAGTGTAAGGAAAGGCAAGACTTAAAGGGGTTAAAAAAACTTTATAATTGGTGGTATCAAGCGGAAAAATATGCGGGTAAAAAGAGACCGTTGCTGGCGATACATATTTTGAATACAAAGTATGATAATGATTTGGTGATTATGAAAAGAAGTGATTTTCTAAAAGTGGTAAAACAATAGGGGTGTGTTATTATATGCAATTACATGGAAATAAAATAACATTTGAAAATGTAGAAGATTTAGAAGATGTTGAAAGACTTCTTCCAATTGTAAAAAGATTTTTACTTGATGGTATTGATATTTGGGAGGGTGATATTATCAGGATAGTAAAGGGAAGCACGGGTATATTGGTAATTTATAAAAATAAAAACTTTAAAGAAACCATCAATGGAAAATAAAATGAAAGTAAAAGAATTAATTTATAATTTGCATGAAGCTGATAAAAAGTGGATAAAATTAATAGTTGGTGTTAATGGTGTAAAATCAATAGAAGAACATCAAGCACAAGGTGAAGGTGATAAATGGAATTACTTTGTAGAATTTAATGATGGTCATTTTTTGAGAATATTTCATCCAATTTTGGTTGAGTATTTTGCGGAGTCATTTTAGCTCTACTAACATCAAGGTGTAGCATTTGCTGCTAATAAAAGCATAAACACAAAAAAGNNAAAATAAAATGAAAGTAAAACTTAACAGATTGGGTTTAGAAACATTGGTTAATGGGAGTGCACCATACTATACTGAATTTAACAACCCATTGGTTAAAAAGGCAGGGCATCACTATAGCGACCAATATGGTAGAACAAGTTGGGAAACCCTATACAAACTAACAGATAAAGAGTTATACCAATTATATATAATATGTAAAGATAGTTGGGCCAAATACTAAAATACTTAAATTATTTTTAAAGGAGAATTGTGATGATGGAAAGTGAAACTGTGGGTAAAACTGATGTTACAGAAAAAAAAGATTTAATTATTAAGGAACTTAACGGTCTAAAACTCCAAATTCATGCATTGGATGACTTAAAAAACAGGATTTATGGGAGTCCTTCCGAGGCGAATAAGCCAGAAGATAATCTTAAAGAAGCTTCATTAATATTGCTATTAATAGAACTACCAAAAATCTTAAATGATTTTAGTGGCATGATAGAAATTACCCGAAAGGAAATTGCCAAAGGCTTATTTTAAGGGATAACCACCATTTGCGGGGTGGACTGGAGAGGCTCCAGCCCGGTCTCATAAGCCGTGTAACGTGGGTTCGACTCCCACCCCCGCAACAAATGTCAATTATTTTGAAAGGAGAAAAACAATGTTAAGGGTTAAATTTCAAATTAGGGGTAGAGATTATTTTATAACCTCTGATGAAAATCAATATATTCTAAGCCGTTCTGTTAATCGTAAAAATAGAAAAACAGGGAAGGGCTATGTTGATGTTCAGGTATTAGGATACCACCCACATCTTCCAGGCTTGTTTACAAACCTATTGAACTACTCATTACGGTATGAAAACTGTAAAACAATTAAAGAGTTGCATGATACATTAGAGAAGACATATCAGGAGATAAATTCACATTGGGATACATCATTTGGGAATATTACAGACCTGTGAGTGCAAAAACTATATTGAGGTATACAATCATACCAACCACTACGAGTTTGTGCACTGAGAGGCCTGTATGAAGCCCACAGACACTTATTTACTACTATGTCCAATAAGTATAGACATACGTGGTAAAAAACGAGACTAAAATAACCCGTATTTCTGTAAATGCAAGTTATTAACAGAAAAATGGGGCCAGCCATATTACACACAATAAGGATATAAACCAACAAAGGAGAAAAAT
>DJWL01000007.1:0-133 GCA_002441545.1 Flavobacteriaceae bacterium UBA6231
AAAATCCGCTTTTTGCGGATTTTAGAGTTTATATTTTTATTGTAGTCACGGATTACAAATCTGAGATATCGGCACCAAGTTATTTTCCTAAGACAGGAAGTGCTTTGCTTTTGTAAAAAAAGTCTTTCAAAGC
>DJWL01000007.1:178-7931 GCA_002441545.1 Flavobacteriaceae bacterium UBA6231
GTTGTGCAACAGTTACCGATGTTAGTAGAGGTTTTTATTTTAGTTCAATTGGTGATACAGAATATCCTCTATTTTTTAGTAGTTCCAATAATCCATCTTTAAAATCTAAATGATAAAGTCCAACGAAAATGAATATATTTTTATTTTCTTGAATTGATTTGTCTATAGTATTAATCCAATCTTTATTTCTTATTGTTAGCATTTTTTGTTGACTTTCTTTTGAAAAATTAAAATTGTGTTTTTTAGTTCTATATTCCTGTAAAATTGCGCAATTAATATTTTGTTCTTTAGAATTTAATGTTTGAATTTTATCTTCAAGTATTTTTAAAAGTTTGTTCTCATCGTAATCTTTATAAATATTGCTATTTAGGTAGTCGAAGGTTTTTGATGTAGATTCTAACCCAAGTAACTGAATTTTATTTTTTATTGAATACTCTTTCAAATAATCATCTAGTTTAATTGAATCAAGTTTTTCTTTTTCTGACAAACAAAATTTTGAAGTAATTTTTCCATCAATAGTTACAATAAGTTCTTTTATTGTCATTTTATTCCAATCAACATATTTTGGAACTATTTTTTTTATAGTTTGAAATTCTTTTTCATTCAATTTTTTCAGAACTAAATTTTGATTTCTTTGATTTATAAACGCTTTGGCAGAATCAATATTCTCGGAATAAGCAACCTTACTATTTTTAAGAGCATTGAAAATAATTTCATCATCTTTAAAAAAATCCTTTCCTAAATAATGATAAGTTCCCAATATATAACTATCGTTACCATTTTTTGATATTTTCCAAAAAATTGACTTTTGAGACAATAAAAATGAAGAAATTAGTAAGAATGTTAAAATGAAATGTCTTTTTACCATAATATTGTTTAAAATTTCTGCTAACGTTTTGCAGCTTGCCGTCAGTGCGGGATTTAGAAGCACAAAACTGTCTGCCCGCACAAAGATATTTAAAAGCAATAAAGTTTGATGAACCACGAAACCCCGCATTGCGGCAAGGTGCTGTTAGTGGCTGCCCTTCTTTTTTCTATGTCGTGTCGTGTCTGTCCGCTGTGATGTATTTTGTTTTTGTTGTGCGGTCGGGCATTTTTGAAAATTTCTTTCTCGGATGTGTCGGCAGGCAAGCTCTTTTGACTTTGCCCCTACGGTTGGTTTATGTGGTTGGGGGCAAAGGCAAATGTGCTTGCCGTAGGTGGATTTGTCGGAAGTGTCTGTCTGCTGTGCAGTAGGTTGTCTCCATTTGTAATTTTATTTATCCTATACGAAATCCCCTGTTGCTGAATGCGGGTAACATTTCTTCAAAGGTGTGTTCAATGATTTCGTTTTCATCCATCAGGGCTAAACTGTATATTAAAGGCACATAATGGTCGGGAGTAGGAGCAGCCATCATGCCTAACTTCTGTTTTTCGTAATGCACTATACTTTGAATATCCCGTTTGTCTAACTGTTGTTTTATCCATTGATCAAATTCAATATCCCAACCGTATGGATTCATGTTGCCATTAAAGAAACGCTTACCTGCTTCTTGTAAATTATGCACTACAGCTCCGCTGCCAATAATCAAAATACCTTTTTCACGCAGGGGTCTTAATTGTTTTGCCAAATCAAAATGATATTGTGCCGGCTTATAATAATCAATACTCATTTCAAATACCGGTACATCAGCTTTTGGGAACATGTGTTTCAGCATGGGCCATGCACCGTGGTCTAACCCCCACTCTTTTGTTTGCTGAACTTTTGGAATAAGTTTGGTTACTTCTTTAGCTGTTTCAGGGGAGCCTGGTGCCGGATATTTTTGAGTATAATATTCTGGCGGGAAGCCGTAATAATCATAAATAGTTTCGGGCGCGGTGCTTACATTTACAAGTGTTCCTTTGGTACACCAATGTGCCGATACCACCAATATGGCTTTTATTTCATGTTCTTTCCTGACTTTTTCTCCCACTTGCGCCAAGGAAGTTAAAAATGGATTTGCATGTAAGCCCAAAGGAATATCCATAGGGTTGCCATGCGAAGTAAACAACACCGGCATTTTATCGGATGCTGCAAAAGAAGATGTAATAGTTGATAATGCCTGTAATTTCATAGTTTGTGCAGTTACATTTGTTAATCCAAGCAGTTTTATAAAGTCTTTGCGTTGCATACGATTGCTCATTACCTGCTTTTAATACTTATATTTCATTTCTCTGCACACTATAAACACATCTTGCAAGAGCTACTGGTTCTTCTTTTTCATTTTGAAATAATGCTACATCTACTTTAATAATCGTCTTTCCATTTTTTATAATTCTTGCTTTAGCATGTATATCAGCTTTAATGGCAGCATGTAAATAATCTATCCGCATATCAACTGTATTCAGCCTGTCTTTATCAGAATGTAATGTTGTTGCTCCAGCTATTCCTCCTGCGGTATCGGCAATGGCAGCGAGGATACCTCCATGCCATCTGCCCTGTAAAAAATCGCCGATAAACTCTTCTTTAAAAGGAACATGAATATGAACTGAACCCACTGTAACCTCAACTATATTTAAACCGAGTATTTTGTTAGCAGGCATCATGTTTTCGATAGCGTGCTTCAAAAGTTGAAAATCATTTTCGTGCATGGTTAATCTTTTTTTGTTAAAATTTCTTTCTGTTCACCCCAACTTCGTCTCATTAATCACTTATTTCACCCGTTGCAAATTGATAGGAACGAAAAATAATATTTTTAATTACTTCAGATTCCTCATCGTTTCTGGGGGCGTAAACCATTATAAAGTTCGGCGGCAACCATCCTTTATGCACTACTGGATGTAGTTCGCCCCAACCCAGTTCAATTACATTTTTAACATCACGCTGTGGCAGGCCTAAGTGCATACTGCCATCCGGAGCAGGATGAAAATGGGCAAATTCCGTCTCGACCATAAAAGCATTACAATGGCTGCACATTTTATCTTCTGCAAGGCACATTGCCTGCGATCCAGGTAAAGAAATTTTGCTGTTCTCCTTTGTGATATCAGCAAGTGAAAAAGCCCATTCCATTAGTTCATTCACCAATTTTCTGTCTTCCGGTTGCTGATTAATTTGTATGTGAGGATTTGATGATGTTGTAGTTGGCCTTACGCCTTCTCTCAATGGTAATTCATATATAAATTCGTTCATCTTTGTATAGTTTAAAAAATAATTTTACCCAATTCTAAAACCCCTCTTGCTGCAATTAATGCAGTTAATACTTCTTCAATGCTCTGTTCTATATTTTCGTTCTCATCCATCCAACAAAAACTTAATATTTGAAAATGTATGAGATTTCATAGATTTTGGGTTTACTGTGGCAAGTTTCACTAATTGCATAAAATCTTTCCTATTTAAATTTAATGCTCATTCAATAATAAAACAACTCTTATCCTTAAATAATCAGCCTACCAATTTTTAATGTTTTGCATATTGTTTTTAGTTTATTGATACGACTTTTGTTGGCAATTAGTTTATCCCTTTCCACCATTGATCAAATTGTTGTGTAATGTCTTTCAGCAAAACAACTTCTCCTATCTTTGGCGTTATTAATGGAATGTTTGCTTTTTGGGTGTTTTCAAAAGCTCTTACCAGAGGTTCGTTCCAGGCATGATTACCCAAAGCAAATTTTGAGGAATGCACCGTAAAGAGCCGTTTTGCGTTCAAATCGTTGGCAACCTTTACAATTTCTTCGGGCAACAGATGCACGTGTTTCCAATTTTTATTGTATTGACCGTTTTCGATAATTGCCAAATCAAGAGGGCCAAATGTTTTTCCTATTTCTGCAAAATGTTTGTCATAGCCACTATCGCCACCAATGTATATTTTCATGGAGGGTGTTTGTAATACAAAAGAAATCCAAAGAGCTTGGTTACGTTTAAAACCACGACCCGAAAAATGCCTGACTGGTACAGTATATACTATGAAACCCAGTTCTAAAATTTCTTCCTCATTCCAGTCTTTTTCAATAATCATTTCCTTGGGAAAACCCCAGCTTTCAAAATGAGCGCCTGTTCCCAGTCCGCAAATGACTTTTTTGATTTTGGGCTTTAATTTATTGATGGCATTGTAATCCAGATGATCCCAATGGTCGTGTGAAATAAAGAGATAATCTATTTCGGGGAAATCTTCCGGAGTATAATTATTGGTGCCTTTGAATGCTTTTATTGAAAATGAAAGAGGGGATGCGTAGCCGCTTAAAACGGGATCAACTAACATCTTTTTTCCGTCAATCTGCATAAAATAGGAGGAATGTCCCAGCCAAACTAACAGGTCTTCGTTTTTGTCTAAATGCAACAGGTCGGTTTTTACGGAAGGAATTTCATCAACCGGTTTTACTCTTTTGCTTTTCTCAAAAAGAGATTCTTTCATAATGGTAAAAAAGCTAACACCTTCCGACATAATTTTGGTTGGACTTTGGTTTTGAAAAGCACCATCGCGATAGTTGGGCGATTTTTTAATGCGTTCTAATCGTTCTCCTGCGGGTAATTTTCCGAATTGGGGTTGTTGCATAAAAACAACAACAGAAAACACCAATAATACAATGATGGCAATAAGTATATACATTATTATCTTTATTGATTTGCTAATTTTCATTTTTATGAGTTACCCAATTCAATCCTAAAAAGTTAAAAGGGGTTGAATATTACCAACCCCTCATAAACTTCTAATTTTATTTAAAAAATTATTTAAAAATATCATCAAAAAACTGTTGCATTGCATTCCAGGAACGTTTGTCGGCATTTTCATTGTATGCCAATCCTTTTGATGGGTCATCACCATTGTGCACATTGGAAAATCCGTGAACAGCATTGCTATAGGATATAAGCTGATAATCTGTTCCGGCTTTATTCATAGAACTTATAAAAGTGTTTAACTCTTCAGCACTCACAAAAGGATCTACTGCTCCGTGGCACACCAATACTTTGGTTTTAATATTATGGGCATCGTCAGGATTAGGTGTGCTTAAACCACCGTGAAAACTAATCACACCTTTTATATCAACTCCGCTACGTGCTAATTCCAAAACGGTTGTCCCGCCAAAGCAATAGCCCATAGCCGCAATATTGTTGACATCTACTTGCTTTTGTTTTTTGAAAACAGACAATGCAGCCTTGATACGGGAGCGAAGCAGTGTTGTGTCTTGTTTGTATTTGTCTGCATTGGCACCGGCAGACTGGAAGTCGGTAAACAAAACGCCTTTCCCAAAAATATCGGCTACAAAAGCTACATAACCCAACTTTGCCAATTCATTTCCACGGCTCTTTGCATAATCATCCAACCCCCACCATTCGTGAACTACTATTACGCCTGGTTTCGGAATTTTTATGGCATCGTCAAAATACAACCATCCTTGTAAAATGGTTTCACCGTCTTTGTATTCAACAGCTTTTGAAACTACTTTTGCCGAAACCTGAATACTTGCAAAGAGTATTATTGCAAAAAAGATTACTATTTTTTTCATATTTTATTATTTACTGCTTGTTTGATTTATTTATAAAAAGAAATCCCCGTTGGTTCTGTCTGCAGCAGTGAATTGTAGCATCCAGTGCGGATAGATGGGGGTAAGTTTGGTCAATTCATCTAAATGCGCCACATCTTCGGTTGTCATTTCCCAGGTAGTAGCTTTAATGTTGTCTTCAATCTGATGTGGTTTGGTGGCTCCTATTAAAACTGAGGAAACGATAGGCTTTCTCAACAAATAATTTAAAGCGGCTTGTGCAATTGTTGCATTATTTTTATTAGCAATTTGCTCCAAAGCATCTACAATGGCATACCCTTTTTCCGGGTCTATCTGAATAAAGTTTTGTTCTTCGTTACTTCTTCTGGCACCTTCTGGCATAGGTTGGTCTTTACGGTATTTTCCTGTTAAGAATCCACCCCCAAGCGGCGACCATGGCGTAAGTCCCAAGCCCTGATCCTGGCAAACAGGTATCAATTCATATTCCACATCTCTTGAAATAAGTGAATATATAGCTTGCAGGGAAACGAATTTTTCAAAATGATTTTCTTTTGAAATTGCCAATGCCTTCATCAACTGCCAGCCGGTAAAATTGCTTGCTCCGAGGTAGCGAACTTTTCCCTGACGCACCAAATCGGTTAAAGCACTCAAGGTTTCTTCCAACGGTGTAATGGGGTCAAAACTGTGTACAATGTAATGATCAATATAGTCAGTACCCAATCTGCGTAAACTATTGTCACAGCTTTCAATAATGTGCTTACGGGAAAGCCCTACATTATTAATTTCTTTACTCATTCTGCCACGTACTTTGGTGGCAATTACCACTTCATTGCGTTTGTCTTTTAGGGCTTTTCCTAATATTTCTTCCGATTGTCCATGTGAATAGACATCGGCGGTGTCGAAATAATTGATGCCGGCATCCAAAGCAATGTCCACCAGTCGTTTGCTGTCCTTGTAGTCCAGGCTTCCTACAACACTCCAGTAGCCGTTGCTACCAAAACTCATGGTGCCAAAACATAGTTCAGACACTAATAAACCTGATTTTCCTAATTGATTGTACTTCATTTTTTTTGGTTTTTAATTTATGTTTACAAAATTAAGTATAAATAATTTATATTTGTAACCAGTTTACTAATAGATACTAGTGTACTTTGGTAAACCAGCTTTGAAAAAATATATATATGCAAATCATTTCAAAATAATCCATACAGAATGGCCGAAAAAATAAAAGAAGAATGCGAGAAACGCCTGCTTCCTGTGAGGGATGCGTTGGATATTCTTAGCGGAAAGTGGAAACTCCCGATTATTGTTGCTTTGTTTTTTGGCAACAAACGGTTTAAAGAATTGGAAAGGGAAGTGAAGGGCATAACAGGTAAAATGCTTTCTAAAGAATTGAAGGATTTAGAAACAAATCAATTGGTTAAGCGAACTGTTTTAGACACTTCTCCTGTAGCGGTGGAATATTCATTGACAAAATACGGAAAGTCATTAGAAAAATTGATTACTGAATTGTATAAGTGGGGCGAAAAGCATAGAAAAATGATAATAGGAAAATAGAAGTAGTTATTGGAAATAAAGGTTTGTCGGTTTAATTGTGGAGTTTATCAATGGAAAAACCGGAAGCGGTAATGCCAATCCAAACTTTTTTTTGTTTTTTTTGCGTGTGGGAAGATTTGGCTCTTTTGACTTTGCCCCTGCGGTTGGTTTGTGCAGTTGGGGCAAAGGCAAATGTGCCAAATGTGCGTGAGCAAAGAAATTTTCAAAAACACAAAATTTTGGATAAACTCTTTTTTGTCTGCATTAAATGAGATACTGTCACGCTTGTATGGATGTCTGTCCGCAAGTTTTTTAGTAGCAGTTGGTGTCAAGCTGCTACGGAAATGTCTACGGAGAACTGTCGCTTTTTAGGGTTGCCACTAACACTCAAATATACGAAAGTTTTACAATAGTGTATATGTTTTGTGAAATTTGAGTATAGTGCTGTAAATCAGTTCTTTTTATTTATGTTTTGTTTCGTATTTTATGTAGAATTATAGAAAATGAGTTGCGCTCTATTTTTACACTCTACATAAAATGCGAATCTTTTTAACTATTCAAAACCTCTCCCAATTCTTGTAAATATTCATGGGCGGTTAAATCAAACTTCACCGGAACTACTGAGATGTAACCATCGGCAAGTGCGTTTTCATCGGCATCTTTTCCTTCGTCTTGGTTGTTAAAATAACCTGTGAGCCAATAGTATTTTTTGCCGTGAGGATTTACACGTTCGTCAAAGCTTTCTTCCCATTTTGCTT
>DJWL01000145.1 GCA_002441545.1 Flavobacteriaceae bacterium UBA6231
GAAAGTTTGCCAACGGCGCCGTTACTGGGGCTTATGTGATGATGTTGAATCATTTGAGGCATGATGATAAAAAGGATTGGACTCAAACCAGTGAGGCTGAAAAAATAGAAATTTTGTTAAAAGCTGCAAAAGAAAATGGGTATATTGTAAACCTTACAGATCATTTTACGAACATTCAGTTAAATGCAGATTCATACGGAATATTGGAAACATCACTTGGCGGCCCTGGTATTAAAACCGATAAACCTATCACAATATCTATAGATGATCAGCAATTTGAAATTTATTTTAGTTTAGCTATTCCTGTTGATATGTCCGGGAGTATTAACGACCCCAATGTCAATTTGGCAATTAGATGGACAGTTAATTATGCTGAAACTAGTAGATTTGGTCCTGGCCAGCCCTTCCCTGGAGCTTCATCCTTTTTTAGAATTGTAATCTATGGACCAGTAGAAAAGGCTGAACAGTTTTGGGATTGGTACATGGAATAATAACACAACAATCATGAAAAGAAAAGTAATTTGGATACTTATTGTTTTATTAGTATTAGTAATATCGATTAAATATACCCATATTCGACACAATTTCAAAGAGCAACTCAATCATTTTCAATTATATAATGATGAAGTGTTCAATGAGTATTGTTTGGCCTATGATTATTATTTTGAAGAGTACTTCCAATACCCTAATGATAAAGAAGAACTCGAAAATTTCTATAAAGAGAACCAAGCAGATTACATACCAACACTAGAAAATATTTTTCATGATCCGTTTTCTCATGATAAACCTGATTTATTATACGTACCCTTGTATTCGCGAATAAGTAAGATGCGAGAAGGGTTTGCTATAATCAGCACAGGAATTGATGGGAAAATTAATTCATTCTTCAAGGATACAACCTATATTGATGATGTAAAACAGATTGATTTCTATAATGTTGTAAACGATCCTGATAATCCTTCTGTCTTTTTAGCCGATACAGTTTTTAATTTATATGATTACTTTTTCGGCAGAAAAGATCTTTTACTGTGTTATAAAGATGGTGTTAGCCAGTTTATTAATAATGATAGAAACTGGACTTTGTCAGCTTTTTATAGAAAAATTGTTAATATAAAACGTATTGAAAATCAAAGGATAACATTCATTTTGCGAGGAAAAGCTAAAGCGGTTACAAAAGATTACATTGAAGTAAACGAAGATAGTTTAACCGCAAAGTGTTATATGTATAATGGAAGAAAGTATTCGATAAATCCAGGAGATACTATAAGTCTTGCTAGTTTTTTCAGAGGAAAAGTTGATCCGAAAAACCGAATAATTATACTTGAGGATTGTATTTTGAAATGAATCGGTGCTTTGGAGGCAGTATGACCTTTACAGAAAAAACAGAAATAGCCGCTGTTATCGGTGGAACAGCAGAAGCTCTAGGCGGTGGGAAGTTTGCCAACGGCGCCGTTACCGGGGCTTTTGTGGAGATGTATAATCATTTGCATGATCGAATTACGATAGATAAATTTGTAAAGAAGTATTTTGGACATGTTGAAGGACTTGGGGAACTTTTCATAGATAGAGTACCCGAAGGATATACATTAAACGAAAAAGCTTCATTTACAAATAGTGAAGGAGGCGAAGCGTTTGCTGTTACAATATACCAAGGCGATGGAATATCGGACGTTTATTTAAGCCCGGCCTCAATGGAAAATGCCTTTACTTTGTATATAGTTTTGGGACATGAAATGATTCATGTGGCTCATCACAATTATTTCGGATATCGTCATAAAACTTCTGCTTCTGAATTTTCTGCTTATACATGGACTATGGCTGTTCATAGAAATCTTTTTGGGAAAGATAGAATATATGAAAAACTTGAAGCTAAGAGACTGGAATACAAGCAACGAGAATCGTATAACTATGATAAGTTTGGGTTTCATTCAAATATACCCAGAAGTTTATGGGATTGGTAACAAATAAATTTTTCAACATGAAAGTAATGATGTTTTTGTTTTTGATGGTTTGTATAATACTTTTGCCATCATGTAGTATAAGCGAAAATAAAATTGATGAGAAATTCAAATTAGAGCTTAGAATAATAAATAAATTTCCGAACAGAGCTCTGGTTATTGAGCTCTTAAACAATTCGGAAAATAATTACTGTATTTTAGGATTTAAAGGTATTGATGTTCATTCTTTATATGTAAACTCTATTTCTGGAGACACTTGCTGGATAGATACGGAATTATCTTTTTTTATGTTAAGTAGAACCACTATACCAATTTACAATTCACAAATGGAAAACGCAGAAAAAGACTTATACGAATTAAAAGATTCTTTTAGTAATTATCCTGAATTTGAGTATTCATACAATAGATTTCATGATATGATAAAGAAATCATATCCTATGGATAGGTCAGAATTGTATCAATCAATGCTTGATTTGATCTTTAATAATACAATCTTTTTAAAAGCAAATGAGAAATGGAGCGATACAATATACTTTGGCAATTACTTCAATAAAGCTCCCAATAGTATATTGAAATTCAGTTTTAAATATCCCCCTAAATATCATACATGGGAACATGATCTCATATCAATGTCAGAAATTCTTCATTTATGGAAGAGTGATCCCGGCCTTCGAATGCCTAATACTTTTGATGGATATAAGGTTATATCAGATGGATTATACCTTTCAGATTCATTGATAGTAAAACGAGTAGAATAATCTAAAGCTAGTTTGTGTAAAAGCTGCAATTTTGCATAACTATTTGTTTAAAACAAATCACAAAACCTATTTTAGTGCTACAAATCAGACAGGTTTGAACACGGATTTCTCTCAGGTTTTGCCTGTGCTGAGCAGTTTTGAGTTATATTTGTTGGATGAAGATAAGCCACAGCATTTCTGTAAAAACTTATATAGCAATTAATTGCCGAAGCATATCTTCGCTCGGTGGTAGCGCAATGCAAAGTTATGGAAGCAATATGACCTTTTCAGAAAAAACAGCCA
>DJWL01000035.1:0-5072 GCA_002441545.1 Flavobacteriaceae bacterium UBA6231
GTGCATTTTCCCCAATAACAACCATGTGCCATAGTGAGTTTGTTCCAACGTCCATCACTCCAAAGGCTATGCATTGGGTTAGCAATTTCTATTACTGAAATATATTTGTCCAGCAGTAAACCAGAATAATCCGGTGTGCCTACTTCTACTTGTTTATAATCTGATTTAGTGCTGTTATTTTTATAAATAACTTTGTCATTTTCTAGAAGAAATGTTCTTTTAAATTCTTTAGAGATAGGATTTTGTATATGGTTATATAATAATTCAACAGGCAGTTCACCATCATCCAAAGTTATAAAATCGAAAAATTCAAATACACGAACGTCATTTACTGAACGTAATTCGGTATTAGGAAAGCCGCCACCCATGGCAATTTTAATGTTTGGATAGGTGGTTTTAATGTATTGGGCACAACGAAAAGCACTATATAAATTTCCTGGAAAAGGCACAGAAAAGCAAACCAATTTTGGTTGAATGGTTTTTATTTTTTTCTCAAGAAGTTTTAATGTTATAGAATCAATATGTGTGGGCTCTTCTTTTAAATGTTTGTAAAGTTCATCAAATGAATTGGCACTTTGTCCTAAGCGTTCTGCGTAACGACTAAACCCAAAATTTTTGTCAACACATTCAATAATAAAATCTGATAAATCTTCAAGATATAAGGTAGCCAAATGTTTCGCTTTATCATGAATTCCCATGTTGCCAAAAGCCCAATCCAAGTCGTCTAACTGTTCAAAGCGAGATGCCTGTGGTAAAAAATTATCAGCACAAATTTGTCTGGCAAAGGTTGGATTTTTTCCTTGTAAAAATGAAATAACAGTATCCAAAGTTTGCAAATAAATATCCTTTAGGGCATAAATTCGTTGAGCATTTTTTGAATTGATTCTATTTGTGTTATAAGCAAATTCAAAAACTTCATGAAATGATTTCTTAGAAAACAATTCTAAAATCACCTCAATCCCCAAATCTATTTGAAAAGAGTCAATATTTTTTGTATTTAAGAAACCTTTTAAATAAGCCGTTGCAGGATAAGGTGTGTTAAGTTGCGTAAATGGTGGCGTTATAAGTAAAAGGTCTTTCAAAAGAGAATTTTTAAAATAAAACAAATATAACTGAAAAGTATGACTGCTTTAAGTAATCATTCATTTTTGCAACTATGCACAACATCAAATATTAATGTTCAATCATTATTAAAAATAAGATTCTTTTTAATCTTTAATATAACTGCTTAGAAATGCTTGCTTTTTTGGAGGTAAGGCCAAACTTTTTACTGCTATTTTTAGTAAATTTTGATCTTTGTTTTTTGTATGAACCAAATGAAACAATTGACTTACTGTTAAACTTTCTTCTGGTCGTTTTACTAAAACAAACTCATCATTAACTCTTACGAAGCCTTCTTCAAGAATACTTAAATACGTGCCCCCAAAACCATGTTCTATAAATTGTTTAATTACCATTTGTGTGCCAAATTTATAGCCTAATTTGTAGCAAGGTTCTCTGTATTGTGATATTTGCACTAATGCTTCACCAACTTTGTAAATATCACCTAAATATACTTGTGTTTCATCAAACCCAGAAACTGTTAAGTTCTCACCAAACATACCCCAACTCCAATCTAAATGTGGATATAGGTTTTTCCAGTAAGGATATTGTTCAGTTGAAAACATATAGCATGCTTTATAAAAACCACCATGATGTATACGGTCTGTTATTTCATCATTTTTCACATCAGTTTTGCCTAAGTAAATAGGCTCATTAGCAGGGGTTTTATAAATGCCAGTGGTTTCTTCTTTTCCGTTCCATATAATTGTGGTTGGCTTGGCGATGTTAGTGGAGATTATTTTCATGGTTTATTAAACAATTTGTTATGATTGCTTATCTGTATTTCTTTATTGGAAAGTTCCAGTAATATTTTTTGAATAATGCTATACTTATAAAAAGACTAAGATGCTTTGAATTTAATTTGCTTTTGAATTTTATGGATGACTTGTTAAAATATTGAGTAATACTATACTTAACTGTTCTTCCTTGTTTATCTAGTAATTTATAGCTTTGGTAACGTAAATAGGGAGCTAGGTTTTTACCTCTATATGAATGAAACGTCCACATATTTAAAAGATATGCTTCGTTGTCTTTTAATTTAAATGTTCTATTGTAATAAACAAAATCATGTAGTTCAATAAAGGTATATGCAGCAATATTTCCATTGTGTTCTAAGCCTATGCATAATTGTCCTTTTTTTAAACCTTCAATCATTTCATTTACAGTAGCACCGGATTCATTTTCGGTAATTGATTTGAATTCTTCTACATTTAAAAATCTAACAGAATATTCTAAAGGATTTCCTTTAATTTTTGGTTCTTTGCATTCATCAACCTCTTCTTGTACCCAATAATAAGGATTAATATCTAATCCTATATTAGCTAGCCTATTTCTTAAGCCAAACAAAAATAGACCGTGACTAATAATGTTCCAATACCTCTTTAAAGGCGAGATGTCTTCAGTGTTTTTTGTAATCATAAAAAAGAATTAAATTTTTCGACCATAGTTACCATTGCCAGGTTCTAAATCCATTTTCATTCTAAACTCCTTAGGTTTCATAATATTTCTTCCGTTTGCATGGGCTATTGTATGGATTCTTTTTATTAAATCTGTATTATGGGCTAATTTTGTTCTAGATGTGTCATACCATATGTTGTCTTCTATCCCAACCCTTACGCCACCACCAACAGCAATTGAGAGTGAATTCATTTTAAGTTGGTCATTTCCAATTCCGGCTAAACTCCATAGTGAATTTTCAGGTAAATCATTAATCATAACCCCAGTATGTAACAAGTTGGCTTGAGAACAAGCTATATTTCCAAACAAAAGGTTAAAATAGTAAGGAGGTTTTAATAACTCTTTTTTGATTAGATATTTTGCGTAATTAATCATGCCAATATCAAAAGCCTCAAGTTCTGGAACAATTCCTTTAGATTTCATCATGCCAGCTAATTTTGCAATCATACTCGGAGCATTCATGCTAGCCGTTTTGTTGAAATTCAAGGAGCTTAAGGTAAGACTTCCCATATCTGGTTTTAAATTTCCCTCTAATAATAAAGGGTCACTTCGTTTTTCTAATTCACTAAAATCCCTACCGCTTAAAGAAACACATAACACTAGTTCTGGAGCATATTTTCTAATGCCTTCAATTATATGTCCGTATATTTCTTTATGGTAAGTTGGTACTTGAGATATTGGGTCTCTGGCATGCAGATGAACCATAGTAATTCCAATCTCATGGGCTTTATGTACATCTTCAACAATTTCAGATACACTAATAGGAACATGTGGGGTCATTTCTTTAGTAGGAATCATTCCTGTAGGTGTAAAGTTTATGATTAAATTATCATCCATGGTAAAGTATTTTTGAGTTGTTTTAAAATTAGAACAATTTTTTTATTCCAATTTATTTATTTGACTAACGGTACAATATATTCTAGAAAGTGTCAAACAATAAGTTTTTTAAAATAAAAAGACCTTCTAAAAAGAAGGCCTAAAAAATATTTGTAAGTAGATAGTGTGTTAAGGTTAACACCCCTAATTCTTATTTTATCATCTCATAACTACGTTTGATGAAATTGGTAAGTTCTTCACCTTTTAACAAGCCTTGCGATAAGCGCGCTAAATCTAAACTTTGGTTTATTAATCGTTCTTGTTTCTTTTTTGTTTTGGTCTCAAGAATTTCATTAACCAATTCAGAATTTGTATTAACTACCAAGTTGTACATTTCTGGGAAATTACCCATCCCAAACATGCCACCACCGCCTGTTGCTTGCATTTCTTTCATTCTACGCATAAACTCTGGTTGTGTAATCATAAACGGAGAAGCTTCACTATCCATAGGTTCTAATTGAACCATAAATTTTTCAGAAGGGATAATTTCTTTAAGTACAGTTTCTAACTCTGCCTTTTGCTCATCAGTTAATTTAGAAATTTTGGTATCATCTTTTTTAATTAAATTATCAACATGATCAGCATCAACACGAGAAAAAGTTATGTTTTCTTTTGTGCTTTCTAGTTTTTGCATTAAATGTGAAACAATTGGAGAATCTAAAAGCAATACTTCATAGCCTTTAGCTTTAGCAGAATCAATATAACTATGCTGTGCATCTTTATCTGATGCATAAAGAATTACTAGCTTACCATCTTTATCAGTTTGATTTGCCTTTATTTTATTGAATAATTCTTCATAAGTATAATAGGTACCATCTACCGTTGGATATAAGGCGAAATCTCCAGATTTTTCAAAGAATTTTTCTTCAGACAGCATTCCATACTCAATCACAATTTTTATATCATTCCATTTAGCCTCAAAATCTTCACGGTTATTATTGAAAAGGGATTTTAATTTATCGGCTACTTTACGAGTAATGTACGACGAAATCTTTTTAACAGCCCCATCGGCTTGTAAGTAAGAACGAGACACGTTTAACGGAATGTCTGGAGAATCAATAACACCGCGAAGCATAGTTAAAAACTCTGGAACAATACCTTCTACATTATCGGTAACATAAACCTGATTTTGATATAATTGGATTTTATCCTTTTGAATGTTCATATCCTGACCTAATTTAGGGAAATATAAAATTCCAGTAAGGTTGAACGGATAATCTACATTTAAGTGAATGTTGAATAAAGGCTCTTCAAATTGCATAGGATACAATTCGTGGTAGAACGCTTTATAATCCTCATCTTTTAAATCGGTTGGTTGTTTAGTCCAAGCTGGATTTGGATTGTTGATGATGTTATCAACAGTTATTTTACGTTGGGGTTCTTTAGTTTCTTTGCCGTCTTTATCGGTGATGGTCGCAGGCTCGTGCTCTGGGTCATTGATTTCTTTAGTTCCAAATTTAATTGGAATAGGCATAAACTTGTTATATTTTAAAAGTAACTCACGAATACGAGATTCTTCTAAAAATTCTGTAGAGTCTTCAGCAATGTGAAGTATAATTTCAGTTCCTCTATCTGATTTATCATGAGCTTCTAGAGAAAATTCAGGACTTCCATCGCAAGTCCAATGAGCAGCAGGT
>DJWL01000035.1:5109-5775 GCA_002441545.1 Flavobacteriaceae bacterium UBA6231
TATTTTTCAACTTCTTCGGCTGTCATACCCAAACCTTGGTCAATGATATGAAGCTTTTTCCCTTTCTTATCTACTTTAACTTCAATTTGAGGATTGCCATATTCAACTTTGGCATCACCAACACTAGATAAGTGCTTTAATTTTAAAGTAGCATCTGTAGCATTACTAATTAATTCACGCAAAAAAATCTCGTGGTCACTATAGAGGAATTTTTTAATAAGTGGAAAAATATTTTCAACCGATACATTAATATTTCCTTTTGTCATGTTATATATGTTTTAATTATGTTTATTAATATGATTGATTTATAGACAAAAAAAGTACCAAGAGTCAAAAGGTGACAAACTGACACAGTTTAAAACTTTATTAAATTGATAAATGCTATTTTAATCATTGTTTTTTAAAATTTAAATTTTGTACTTTGCTTAAACAAATTAAACGGATTATGTACAATTCAAAGATTATAGGTTTAGGTAAATACCTTCCTGATAACATTGTTACTAATGACGATTTATCAAAAATGATGGATACCAATGATGAGTGGATACAGGAAAGAACAGGTATACAAGAGAGACGTTGGATTAAAGAGGGAACCAATGATACATCTGCAGTCATGGGCGCAAAAGCCGCAAAAGTTGCTATTGAGCGGGCAGGTTTAACAAAAGA
>DJWL01000084.1:0-8769 GCA_002441545.1 Flavobacteriaceae bacterium UBA6231
GAAATTATTGAAAGTGATTTAATGTCTCAAACATTAGAAAAAGAAAAACTTTTCAGAAAACTTTTAGTTCATCCTTTAATAACTGAAATTAGGGGAAAAGGCCTGATGCTTGCCCTTATAATGCCTTCAGAAAAAATAACAAATAAAGTAATTCTCTCTTGTCATGACCAAGGATTAATTCTTTTTTGGCTGTTATTTGAACCTAAAGCTGTAAGAATTACACCTCCTTTAACCATTTCTAATAAGGAAATCATCAAAGGATGTTCAATTATTTTGAATATTTTGAACTCAATTCAATAAAAAAATAATCTTTAACTTTTTGAATATCAAAAACAAAGGAGATACATGTTAAACAATAAATTAACATGTTCATTACTTTGTTAAAAACATTTAACATATCTTCTTTAAAAAATCAATTAGAGCGTTAAATTTATTGATGTAGAATCATACAAACATGCTTATGGAGTATAGCTCTAACGACAACGATAGTTTACCTCTTGTAAAATTTGAATCCATGCTAAAAACAAACAATGTTTTGTTTTTTGATTCAGAAGAATTCGAAAATATTATCCATCATTACCTCAATCAAGGTAAAATGTCTTTAGCAAAAAAAGCTATTAAATTGGGTTTAGAACAACATCCTACATCAACCAATTTAAAACTGTTTAAAGTTGAAGTTTATGTCTTCGAAAACAAATTGGTTCAAGCAGATACCTTACTGAATGAATTGTATCTTTTAGAGCCAATGAATGAGGAAATATACATTCAAAAAGCCAATATTTTATCTAAAAAAGATGAACATCTCCAAGCAATTGATGTTCTTAAAAAAGCTTTAGAATTAACTGATGATGTTGTTGACCTTTATTCTTTAATTGGAATGGAATATTTGTTTCTAGATCAGTTTGAAGATGCAAAGATTTATTTTATTAAATGTCTTGAAGAAGATATTGAAGACTATTCTGCACTATATAATATTATCTACTGCTTTGATTTTCTTGATCAAAATGATGAAGCTATTGAATATTTGAATTCATTTTTAGATAAAAACCCATACTGTGAAGTAGCATGGCATCAATTAGGCAAGCAATATTATACATTAAAAGATTATAAAAAAGCATTAGCGGCATATGATTTTGCTATCATTTCTGATGATACTTTTGTTGGTGCTTATCTTGAAAAAGGCAAAGTACTTGAAAAATTAAAACGTTTTGAAGAAGCCATAGAATTTTACAGTTTTACTTTAAAATTAGACGACCCTACATCTTTTGCTTTATTACGAATAGGAAATTGCTATGAAAAATTAAGAAAAGATGATTTAGCTGTTCAATATTATTACAAAACTGTTCATGAAGACCCTTTATTAGATAAAGGATGGATAGCTATAACACGTTTTTATAATAGGAAGAAAAATTTTCAAAAAGCTTTATACTACATTAATAAAGCTATAAATATTGATGGGGAAAATGTTATTTATTGGAAACTTTATTCCCATATAAATTTAAGATTGAATTTATTTGAAGAAGCAGAACGTGGTTTCAAAAAAACTTTAGAATTAGGCAATTATGAGCTTTCAACTTGGCTGTCACGTGGAGATTTGCTAATTAAATTAGGTGAACCAGAAGCTGCAATTTACAATTTTGAGCAAGCAGTAGAATTTTATCCTGAAAATGCTGAACTAGAATACCGTTTAGCTGGTTCATTTTTTTTACTAAACGAATCTGATAAAGGCACTTTTCATTTAAAAAATGGTTTGAAATTCAACCCTGATTATTCATTTATTATAGATGAACTTTTTCCTGAAGTATGCAATAAAATTCAAGTTAAAAACATATTAAAATCAAACTCTTAAATAAACGTCTTTAAAAAATTTATATACCTTTAGGTTTTTAAATTAAAAATAGAATATGCATAGACGTTTTACTGATTATTTACTGATTTCCTTAAAGGGTCTAGCAATGGGAGCAGCTGATGCTGTACCTGGTGTTTCTGGTGGTACAATTGCATTTATATCAGGGATTTATGAAGAGTTAATTTCAACTATAAGCAATGTAAACTTATCGCTTTTTAAAACATTATTTAAAAAGGGTTTAAATGATTTTTGGACTCAACTTAATGGTAATTTTATTTTAGCATTATTATCAGGAATTATTGTTAGTTATGTCTCTTTTATGAGACTGGCTAGCTATTTGATTGAAAATGAACCAATATTAATCTGGTCATTCTTTTTTGGGCTTATCATCGCAAGTATCTATTTTGTTGGAAAGCAAATCAAAAAATGGAATGTTACTATTATTATCGGTTTGCTTTTTGGTGCATCTTCAGCTTATTACATTACATCATTACCTTCTCTAGCAACAAACGAAAGTCCCTTTTTCTTGTTTTTTGCTGGTGCTTTAGCAATTTGCGCTATGATTTTACCAGGTATTTCTGGTTCATTTATACTAGTTATCTTAGGAGCTTATAAAACTCTAAGTGATGCACTTCATGATTTTGATTTAAAAAAAATAATTGTTTTTGCAACAGGAGCTGTAATAGGATTATTAAGTTTTAGTCATTTATTAAAATGGCTTTTTAAACATTATCATAATTTAACTTTGGCAATTCTTACTGGGTTTATTTTTGGTTCTTTAAATAAAGTCTGGCCTTGGAAAGAAACGTTGACCTGGCATGTTAATTCAAAAGGTATTAAAACACCTCTTTTAGAAAGAAGCATCTCCCCTTTTTCATTTGAAGGAGATAATCATATTGTATTTGCGATATTATTAATAATCGTTGGTTTTTTAACTATTTTTATTCTTGAAAAAGTAGGTTCAAAAAAACACTAATGGAAAGCACTAGAACATTTAGAGATAAAGTTTTTCTAATCTTAAAGGGATTAGGAATGGGAGCTGCAAATAAAGTTCCGGGAGTTTCTGGTGGTGTTGTTGCTTTTGTTGCTGGTTTTTATGAAGAATTTATTTATTCCCTTAGAAAAATAAATGCTAAAGCCTTTAAATTACTTATTAACGGACGTTTTAAAAGCTTTTACAATTATATTAATGGTAGGTTTTTAAGCTTGCTTTTCTTTGGTATGATTGTAAGCTATTTTAGTATTTCAAAAGTTTTAGATTATCTTATAAAATACTATGAATTATACGTTTGGAGTGTATTTTTCGGAATGATAATTGGCTCCATTTATTACATAAACAAGGATTTTAAAGACTGGAATTACAAAACATATTTATCTCTTTTTATTGGAATCATTTTAGGTGTTGGTGTTAGCTTTTTAAACCCTGCAAAAGAAAATGATAATTTATGGTTTGTGTTTTTTTGTGGCATAATAAGTGTTTCAGGCATGACGCTACCTGGGTTTTCGGGGTCTTTTATTTTAATTCTTTTAGGAAATTATGTGTTACTGCTAGTAGAATCAGTAAATGCCTTATATGACACTTTTTTTGATTTGTTAAGAGGTGATTTTGGCCTCATAACAAATTCAGAACGATTAAGAATGCTTAAAGTACTTGTTGTATTTACTTTGGGTTCTTTAACCGGTTTAATTACATTTTCAAACCTTTTAAGTTATATTTTAAAACATTTTAAAAGCATTACAATTTCTGCTATAATTGGATTTATTATTGGCTCACTTGGTGTGGTATGGCCTTGGAAAAAAACTATTTATAAATTAAATGAAACCGGTAGTTTTCTTTTAGATTCAAGAGGAGAAAAAGTTGTTGGAAATTATGAAAGATATATTCCTGAATTAACAAATGAAACCTATTACGCCATAGTATTCATTTTTATTGGTATTGCAATAGTATTGGCACTTGAAATTTATGGTCAAAAAACAAGAAAAGAACATGCGTAAGTTAGGATTACTAGGCAAAAATATATCGTATTCATTTTCAAGAGCCTATTTTAAAAAGAAATTTGAAGATGAAAAAATAAACAATATTTCATATGAAAATTTTGACCTAGAAAATATAGATTTATTCCCATCAACAGTTAAGAAAATAGATAATTTAAAAGGATTCAACGTAACCATTCCTTATAAAGAAGCTATTATACCATATCTTGATACATTAGACGAAAAAGCAAAAGAAATTGGAGCCGTAAACACCATAAAAGTCACTAAAGACAATAAACTTGCTGGATATAATACAGACTATTATGGTTTTAAAAAATCGTTAAAACCGCTTTTAAAGCCTCACCATAAAAAAGCTTTAATATTAGGTACAGGTGGTGCCAGTAAAGCTGTGGCATTTAGCCTAAAAGAGTTGAATATTAAATATAGTTATGTATCTAGAACTAAAAAAAGTGGTGTAGATTTTACCTATGATACTTTAACCGAAGATATTATAAAACAACATCAAATTATTATAAACTGCTCGCCTGTTGGCACATTTCCAAATATAGAAGATTGCCCTAACATTCCATATAAAGCCATAACACGTGAACATATTCTTTACGACTTGATATACAACCCAGAAGAAACCACTTTTTTAAGGCTTGGCAAACAAGAAGGAGCAATTATTATAAATGGCTTAGAAATGTTAAAATTGCAGGCCGAAAAAGCCTGGTCTATTTGGAATTTACATTAAAAACCAACTTAAAAGCATTAAAAACCGTTCACCTTTTTGTAATTACTCTAGTTGTTACTATATTTAAGCAATAAAGTAAATTACTGAACCTAAACATTTATAAAATGTCTGAGCTAGATAACCTGCAAGATGCAGAAGGAAAAAAAGAGATAGAAACTTCTAAGAGTAAAAAAATTGAAAAGGAAATTCCTAATGATGCTTCATTAGAAACTTCTGATTTAAATATTTCAAATACAATTTCAGAAGTTTCTAACAATAATTCAAAAGAAGAAGAACCATCACAACCTGATACTGAAACCATACAAGTTCAACCTGCAGAGGTTAAAGAGATAAATGAGGAAGAAAACGATGCTGTTTTAAATGAAATTGATGAATCTAATGCTGAGGATGCTGAAGATGATGGTCATAAAGAAAGACACACTATTGAGTTAAAAGATTATGACAGCATGTCGCTTGATGCACTTACCATAGAATTAGAAAAACTGGTGAAAAGCGAAAAAGTTCAAGCTATAAAAAATCATGTCGAACAAATAAATACTGAATTTAAAACAAAATTTCAAGCATTACTAGATGAGAAAAAAGAAGAATTTCTTTCTGATGGTGGTAATGAAATTGATTTTTATTATTCAAGTCCAGTACAAAAACGATTTAAAGAAACCTATAAAGATTACAAGACAAAACTTCATGAACACTACAAAAGTTTTGAGCAGAATTTAAAGCAAAATTTAGCTGACAAGCTTGAAATTATTGAAGAATTAAAAGGATTAATAAATGTTGAAGAAAATATAAATACTACCTATAAGTATTTCAAAGAATTACAAGAACGTTGGAGAAATACAGGTCCAATTCCAAGAGACAAATACAATAATGCTTGGAATAGCTACCATCACCACGTTGAAATGTTTTATGATTTTCTTCACCTAAATAGAGATTTAAGGGATTTAGACTTTAAACACAATTTAGATAAAAAATTAAAAATCATTGAAAGAGCTGAAGAATTAGCCAACGATGATAATGTACTACACGCCTTTAGAGAATTGCAAGAACTTCACAAAATGTGGAAAGAAGAACTTGGTCCTGTAGATAGAGAACATAGAGAGGACATTTGGAATCGATTTAAAAATTCAACAAGAATAATTAACGATAAGCGCCAAAAGTATTACCAAGAAATAGATAAGGTTTATGAAAAAAACCTTGATAAAAAACTTGAAATAATTGCTTCTATTGAAACTGTAGGTTCAGAAAACGTAAGTTCTCATAGTGTATGGCAAAAGAAAATTAAAGAAATAGAAATTCTACGTGACGCCTTTTTTAATGCAGGAAAAGTCCCTTCTAAAGTCAATGAAGAAACTTGGGCAAAATTTAAAGATGCTGTTAGAAATTTTAACAAGAAAAAGAATTCATTTTATAAAGGTTTAAAAAAAGAACAATACACAAACCTTCAAAAAAAATTAGAACTCATCAAAATTGCTGAAGACAATAAAGACAATGAAGACATTGCAACAACTACAGCGTTGATGAAGAAAATTCAAAATGATTGGAAAAAAATAGGTCATGTTCCTAGAAAAGACAGCGATAAAATCTGGAAGCAGTTTAAAACAGCATGCAACCACTTTTTCGACAAGTTACACGCATCAAGAAACGCCGCAAACAAGGTTGAAATTGACGCTTTCAATCAAAAGAATGCGCTTTTGGATTCAGTGAAAAACTTGGAGATTTCTGGAGACAAGGAAAAAGATTTGACCATTATTAAAAAACTCATTTCCGATTGGAAAGAACTAGGACGTGTACCAAATGACAAACGTTACATAGAAGGAAAATTCAATAAAGCTTTGGATGAATTGTTTTCAAAATTAAAAATGGACAAAAATGAGGTGGAACTCATTAAGTTTGAAAACAAACTGGAAGTCCTCAGCAACGAAGATGATAATCAAAACCTTGATAACGAAAGGGCTTTTATTCGTAAAAAAATCGATGAAATCAAGGCCCAAATCAATCAACTGGAAAATAATTTACAGTTCTTTACCAATGTCAATGATGATAATCCTTTAGTCAAGGAAGTCCACAATAACATTAAGGCCCATAAAGATTCCTTAAAACTCTGGAAAACCAAGCTAAGTAAAATCAAAGAACTTTACTAACCTAAAATAACACCCAATCTTGCTTGTTTTTAAAATTAAATCCAAGCAAGATTTTCTTTTTAAATGCCATTACGCCTTATTTTCTCTCATGAACTATAAATTGATTTGTAGCGATATAGACGGTACTTTGCTTAATAAAGACCGGGAGCTTTCGGCTGCTACCATAAGGGAGGTTAAACGTCTCTCCCATATTCCTTTTGTATTGATTTCCTCAAGAATGCCAAAAGCGATGAGGCATTTACAACAACAATTAGGAAATAGCCACGTCCCCATTATTGCCTATAACGGCGGCTTGATTTTAAATACCAATGGAATTATCCACTCAACTGAGATTGGCAATAACGTCCTGGAATCCATCATCAACAAATCTGCCAATACCTCTATACACCTCAGTTTATTCCATGCCGATGAATGGTATGTTCCGGTAATGGATTATTGGGCTAACAGAGAAATCAATAATACAAAAGTCCTTCCTGAATTAAAATCCAACATAGAAGTTTTAAAAACTTGGCAACAAGAAGGAAAAGGCGCCCATAAAATTATGTGTATGGGTGATGAGCATGAGATTGACACATTGTATAAAACCTTAGAGAAAGAGCATGAAAGCGAGATTATGTTATATCGCTCAAAATCGACCTATATTGAAATCTCACATCGGTCTATCTCTAAAAGAACAGCCATTGAAACACTGCTAAATTATTGTTATCCTGATGCAGTATTGCATGAAGTTATAGCATTTGGAGACAACTACAATGATATTGAAATGTTAAAATCTGTAGGATTAGGCATAGCAGTTGCCAATGCGAATGAAGCCGTTTTGAAAATAGCAAAAAAAATTACCGACACTAACAAAAATGATGGGGTAGCAAAAATTTTAAGTGAACTTTTTTAACTATCTCACCAAGCTAAAATGACCACGATACGTTCTTTTGGCTCCTGTATCTGTTTCAATAAGCTCTGCAACAAACCAATAATCTGAGCTCACTAAAGGTTGCCCATTAAACGTACCATCCCAATACCCATTTTTGGCACTGAGTTGCTTGATTAATTTTCCGTAACGGTCAAAAATATTGACAATGGAGGATTCATCGTAATCAGTTCCCATGCCTTTTATTTGCCACGTGTCATTATTTCCGTCATTATTAGGGGTGAAATATTTAGGAAATCCCAAAATAAAAACTTCCAATTGGGCAATGCCACATAGGTTCTTGTCTTTTACATAAATGGTGTGTGAACCCGCGCCTACATGGTCAAAATAAGGTTGGTCTTGGTAAGGTCCATTGATGTTGTCCAAAGCAAATTCATAATCGCCAATGCCCAAGTTATTGTTATCATTATTAATGGTAATACTATTGTTATTAGACAATTCAACAATAGAAACGTCTTCAGGACTTATATTGGCAACTGCCGATTGAACCACGGTAAATGACACAGGAAACGATTCACAACCATAACTTGACGTTGCAATAACCATATATGTACCGCCTATAACAACTGTAATAAAAGGTGAATTACCTACAACCAGCCCTTCCTCGTCTTTCCATTCATAGGAAAAAACGCCATTGGGGTTATAGGTAAATAATGTCACAGGATTATTATCAAAACAATATATTTCTGTTTGGTCAATTTCAAATTCCGGTCTTGGATGCACGGTTAACAACAAATGGGGACCAAGACCAAAACAGTCACCATTGTCACCACTTTCAACCCTTACATATAATGTTTGCGAAAAATTTGTTTCATTGATATAATTGGTTTGAGCTAAAATTTCATTTTGTTCCAATTGGGCATCCTCAAAATTCTTAAAATAATGGACACTTAAGTTTTGGCCCGTTGGAAACTGGGAAATAAAATCGTTGGAGGCTTGCGTTAAATCAAAAACATGCTTTCCATCAATAGTGTCATCATCGTCACAAGTTTCTAACTCATGGACAAAACCTTGTGGAAACGAGGTTGTTGATACCTGCAAATCAACTGTTGACACATCATAGCAACCAAATTCATTTTCAACACGGGCATAGACAGTGCTTCCTGCCGAATTATTATGAATA
>DJWL01000084.1:8873-19059 GCA_002441545.1 Flavobacteriaceae bacterium UBA6231
ATACATCCATTTTCTGAAGCCAACACGTAATAGGTTGTTGTAGTTCCTATAACCGGCGTAAATGATAAACCGTTCCAAACTTGATTTCCTCCTGTGGGAGCATCAAACCATAGCACATCTGCTGTTGGTGAGGAAGCAATGGCCTCTAAATCTATACTACCGGCACCGCATCTTGAATTTGGATAGGTTTCAATAATTTTGGCAACACTAAAATGGGTACTCGCAGAAATATTTAAAACAGGGTCATTAGGAAACCCGCCATATTCAACAATATATCCTTTGGGTTGATAATCTCCAGGGGTAATATCACCAGTATTTGACAAATCGTTCCAGGATCCTTTTATACCAGTATTAAATGTTACATGGGCATAATCTTCTCCACCACAGCAGTTATTCGGTTCCCCATTATTCCAATTGGCATAATTAGGTGTAGAGCCATTGGCGACTCCGTTCCAAAAAATGACGTCAGCTTCTGGACCAGTAACCCATTTCCAAACGCCTTCGGTTTCGGCGTCGCTTCCTCCTATCCATCCAGCTCCTGCCGCTTGCTCGCCGGCTAATTGGGCTTCTTCTGGATACAAAATGGTTGCTAAATAGCCTTGTAATCCAAAGTAAAATCTTGACTCTGCCGCGACTTTAGCATCTGACCATGTAATTCCCACATCGGGCACATATTCATAATAATGGCCCGTTTTGGGCAAATAATTGGCATCTCCTATAGTAAACGAGAAAAATTTTTCAGAGGGGGTGTTGCTTGAACTTATAAAAACCACATCTTTTACGGCTGCAATCAAATCTACATAAAATGCTTGTGGTGTACCGTTGCCTTTAATGGTTAATTTCCCTTCCGTAGTATTCCAAAATGTTGCTATATTTGGGTGAGTACCGGTTAACTTTAATAAATCTTGACCAATGGCATATCCTGTGGATATTTGTATGTAAACTGCTTCTATTTCTATGTCATCCGGATCATCTATCTTGAAGTCCGTTACCACATTCATTTCGCTTAAAGGGCAGTAAACCCGTTCACCCTCAGCCGTAATAACCGGTGGTTCATTATTGCTTTGGCCTTTTACATCATGGGCAAAAGAAATCCAAAGCACAAAAACACAAATTATGTTAAATCTAAGGGACATGGTAAGAGGTATATTGCTAATACAAATATAGTTATTGCAATTCAAAAAAGTTCTCTTTTAATCTTCTTTAAGTCAAGATGCACAACTTAAACCATGAACTACATTTTTTTGGCTTCTTCCATATAAACTCACTTTAATGATACTTTATTATTTAAGATATATAATTATACACTAACCAAAAAATAATATGCAATTAAAGCTCTAAATTCAAGAAATAAGACTAACCCTTTCTATTTAATTTATAAATTTCAATACCATTAATTATTTCATAAAAATTGTACTCCTTTTTTAAAAATCCTTCTATCTCACTTCCGTAAACTTGATGCACGTAAATAGAATCATTTACTAATTTAAGTATAACTTTAGGTGGCTTACTTACTAAATCGGAATAAATTACTTTTCTATATTTATCTTCAGTTATAAAGATAGAGTTAAAGTATTTACTAGATGAAACTCTACCAGACTCTGACAAAGCATCTACAAGTTTTTCATCACCTCCTAAAATATATATAAAATCAGCTTCATTGGTATTATCTCGAATCCATGAGCTAAGCTCTTTTGAAGATGAATCTGGAGGATTTAATAAATACTTTGTCGTTAAATAAGTTTGCTTATATGGAAAAAACAAAATAACAATTATATATATTGATAGTTTTGGGTTTATCATTTTTAAATAAAAATTATTTGTTTTTAAATTACTCATTACTATTCCTGCAATAATTGACAAAGAAGGAATTACTTGTTTAATTTGATGACCATAATAATAACCTGAAGCATTAACTCCAACAAAATCTAATACAAAAAACAAAACGATTCCCCAAAAAAAAGGCTTTTGCTGTAATTGTTTTTGAAAAAAAAACAAAGCTATAAAAAGGTAAAAAATTACAAATTTTGAAGCAATAAGATTATTCCAAAAATTATCAATATGTACTTTAAAATTTGGTGCTTTAGAACCTGAATTTAACAATATTAACCAAGCACCCTCAAAATAATCATATAATGAAACACCATTAAAACAAAGAATTAAATAAGATAATGCCATGGACGCTAAGCATCCCAAAAGAAACAAAAACACACCTCTTATCTTATTTTTTAATAAGAAACCATTAGCTGTGTATAATAAAAAAAACAATATAAGAGCCAGAAATGTGGTTAATGCAATTTGCTTGAACGAGATTGCCATTCCAATAGACATTCCTGCCAAAAACAAGTATGGTTTCATGCTCTCAATATTGTTAGATTTCAAAATAAAATATAAAGCTAAAACTGAAAACAAAACCATAAAAACCTCTGGGTGTGAGAAACAGTAGCCATCTAGTAAATACCAACAAGTACTTAGTCCAAAAAGAATCATACAAAAAATTCCTGCCAATTTATCATATAATTTTAAACAAATTTTATACAGTAACCATGCAGAAAATAGAGTTGAGAAAACACCAATAAACCTAATAAAAAATATATTCCCTTCTAATAAGAAGTCAGAAATGGCATATAAAATAAATATACCAGGAGTCTTATTTTCTACAGCTCCAACATATGGAGGTATTCCATGTCTATTCCAAATTCTACCAATATAGGACCAAAGATGTTCATCATAATTTATTGATAGAAAAAGTGAATTGAAAATGCAAAGAATTAATAACAGAACTAAAATTACATAAGGGTTGGTTAATAGATCATATAAACTATTTTTTTTCATGGTATTCCTCTTCCAAATTTATACTCCAAATATTGCTCTTCGTTTTTATTCCTGATATAATATTGTTTACGGCAGTAATAGATGTTAACATTGAATGGTCTTGATTATTGTATTTATGCATTCCATTTCTACCAACCAAAAACAAGTTCTCCAAAGTATCCGTAAAGTCTCTTATTATATTAAATTTTGAGTAGGTACCAAAATACGCCGGATATGCTTTTGGAACTCTAATAATGGTGCTATCCAAAACTTGATCTCCATCAATAATATCAATACATACTAGCTCTTTAATTGCAAATTCAACAAATTGCTTGTCGCTCATACTCCATAACTCATCTCCTTTATTACAAAAATATTCAAGACCTATCCATACTTTAGATTCATCTGAAACCATATAAGGTGACCAATTATTAAATATTTGTAACCTACCAATTTTTACTTCTTTTTCTTGAATGTAAATCCAATTATCAGAAACTTTTCCATTAGTGCTTTCAATTTTTAGCTTATTAAGTAACAAACCTACCGTAATAAAATCACGGTATTGTAATCCATTACTTATTTTTTTTACTTCCTTAGGTGCTTTATCACCAAAACTAGTAATCAAGTGTTTAACTGGCATTGACGAAAAAAAATAATCGCCCTTTAACATCTCTTTTGAATCTGTTCCTTTATTATAATATCCAACTTCAGTAATATTATTTTCAATAATCTTTAAATTAACAACATTAGCATCCTTGATTATTACGCCCCCTTTTTCTTCAATAATTTTAGTTACAGTTTCCCACATTAATCCTGGCCCCAACTTCGGATACATAAATTGTTCGATTAAACTTGTATCTATATTTTTTTGTTCAATTGTCTTACTTTTTATGAAATTTGATTTTAACGCATGAAGTATGGTTCTTGAAATCGATAATTTTTTTATTCTTTGAGCTCCCCAACTTGCAGAAATTTCTGAACATGATGTTCCCCAGACTTTTTCTGTATAATCTTTAAAAAAAGTTTCATAAAGTTCTTTTCCAAATCTATTGATAAAAAAATCTTCCAACGATTTTACATCTTTAATAGGTAATAATCTAATTAAAAAATAAGTCCAACCAATCTTAACAATCTTAAAAAAACCTAAAGCAGAAATAGTTTTCCAATTAATTGAAATTGGATAATCAAAGAACTTCCTAAGAAAAAATATTCTTGATAATCTTGTTCTTATTAAAATAACTTTATCAGTTTTTTCTGGATCAGGACCATCAAGTTCTAATTTTTTATTAACTCTCCTTTTATCCACAAAATTCTTTAAATCTAACTCATCTCTGGCTGGAGCACCTTGTATGGGCAATATGTTCTGCCACCATTGCATAACCAAGTCAGATTTAGAAAAAAACCTGTGACCTCCTATATCAATTCTATTACCCTTATAAACTTCTGTTCTTGAGATTCCTCCTATTTTATTAGATTTTTCAAGTATTATCGGTTTAATATCTGTTCTTGTAACAAGCTCATAAGCTGCAGTTAATCCAGCAGGACCAGCTCCAATAATTATTGCATATTTATCCATAAATAAGATTTTCTAATAAGTCACCTTTAAACATATATAAATACCTATTTAAGTAATTTAGCTTCTTCCCAAAACACGTCCATTTCAGCTAATGTCATATCCTTTAAAGGCTTATTAATTGCTCGAGCTTTTTCTTCAAGGTATTGAAAGCGTTTTGAGAATTTTTTATTGGTACGCTCTAAAGCATTTTCTGGGTTAATTTTTAAAAATCGTGCATAATTTACCATTGAGAAAAGTACATCACCAAATTCGCTCTCCATAGCATCTTCATTGCCATTATCTACTTCAGCTTTAAACTCCTGAAGTTCTTCTTCTACTTTTTCCCAAACCTGATTTGGTTCTTCCCAATCAAACCCCACGCCTGCCACTTTTTCTTGTATTCTATTAGCTTTAACCAAAGCCGGAAGACTATTTGGAACTCCTTCTAATACACTTTTTTTACCTTCTTTAAGTTTTAAGTTTTCCCAATTTCGTTTAACATCTTCTTCATTCTCAACTTTTACATCTCCATAAATATGTGGATGCCTATTAATTAGTTTTTCACAAATCCCGTTACAAACATCGGCTATATCAAAATCGTTAGTTTCACTTCCAATTCTTGAATAAAATACGATATGCAGCAAAACATCACCTAATTCCTTTTTTACTTCTTCCAAATCATTATCTAAAATAGCGTCTCCCAACTCATAGGTCTCTTCAATGGTTAAATGCCTTAGGCTTTCCATAGTTTGCTTTTTATCCCACGGACAGCCTTCTCGCAATTCATCCATGATTGTTAATAATCTATCAAAAGCTTTCAGTTGATTTTCACGAGTATTCATTCAAAAAGTGTTTTTGTAAAAGTACAATTATATACACTTATATTTTTGTTTACAAAACAAAAAATCCAGCTTAAAGCTGGATTTTTATATTAATAATCATCTTGAATTAAGATGCATTTTGTCGTTTAATTAAGTTTAAAGCAGAACCTGCATTATACCAATCTATTTGTGACTGATTATAGGTGTGATTTAATTTAATTAAATCTTTGCTTCCATCTGTATGAACAGTTTCAAGTGTTAATTGTTTACCTGGAGCAAATTCATTTAAATCAATAAAGTTGAATGTATCATCTTCTTGAATTAAATCATAATCAGCCTCATTAGCAAATGTTAAACCTAACATACCTTGTTTTTTAAGGTTAGTTTCATGAATACGAGCAAATGATTTTACAATTACTGCCGCTACACCCAAAAACCTTGGTTCCATTGCAGCATGCTCTCTTGAAGAACCTTCACCATAGTTATGATCACCTACAACAATGGTTTTAATTCCTTTTGCCTTGTATTGACGTTGTACATCTGGCACGCCACCATATTCACCTGTTAATTGGTTTTTAACAAAATTTGTTTGTTGATTGTATGCGTTAACAGCACCTATTAAACAGTTATTAGAAATATTGTCTAAATGCCCACGAAAGCGTAACCAAGGACCAGCCATACTAATATGATCTGTGGTACATTTTCCAAATGCTTTTATCAATAATTTGGCTCCATTGATAGTATTTCCAATCGGCTCAAAAGGCTCTAATAATTGTAATCTTTCAGACGTTGGAGATACATTAACTTGAACATGACTTCCATCAGCTTCAGGAGCTAAATACCCATTATCATCTACAGCAAAACCTTTTGGTGGTAACTCCCATCCAGTTGGTTCATCAAACATCACTTCTTCACCTTTTTCGTTAATAAGCTTATCAGTCATTGGGTTGAAATCTAAACGCCCTGCAATAGCTATGGCAGCTGTAATTTCTGGTGAAGCTACAAACGCATGTGTATTTGGATTACCATCAGCACGCTTTGCAAAGTTTCTATTGAAAGAATGTACGATGCTGTTTTTTGGAGCATTTTTAGGATCACTATAACGTGCCCATTGTCCAATACATGGTCCACATGCATTTGTAAATATTTTTGCGTCTAATTTTTCAAAAACTTGAAGAATACCATCACGTTCGGCTGTATAACGAACTTGCTCAGAACCTGGATTGATTCCTAATTCTGCTTTCATTTTCACTCCTTTATCTAACGCTTGTTGTGCTATTGAAGAAGCACGAGATAAATCTTCATAAGACGAGTTTGTACAAGATCCAATTAGTCCCCATTCAACAGCAATAGGCCAATCGTTAGCTTTTGCTTTTTCACTCATAGCTTTGCCAACAGTTGTTGATAAATCTGGTGTAAAAGGACCGTTTAATAATGGCCCTAATTCTGATAAGTTAATTTCTATAACTTGGTCAAAATATTTTTCTGGACTTGCGTAAACTTCAACATCCGCAGTAAGATATCCTTTTATTGCATTTGCTGCATCTGCAACATCTGCTCTATCTGTAGAACGTAAATAACGTTCCATAGATTCATCGTAACCAAAAGTAGAAGTTGTAGCACCTATTTCAGCACCCATATTACAAATTGTTCCTTTCCCTGTGCACGACATAGCCAGAGCACCAGGACCGAAATACTCAACAACTGCTCCTGTACCTCCTTTTACGGTTAAAATTTCGGCTACTTTTAAAATAACATCTTTAGGTGCAGTCCAACCAGATAGTTTTCCTGTTAATTTAACACCTATTAACTTAGGAAATTTTAATTCCCAAGCCATACCAGCCATAACATCCACAGCATCTGCTCCACCAACTCCGATGGCAATCATCCCTAAGCCTCCAGCATTTACAGTATGAGAATCTGTTCCAATCATCATACCTCCTGGAAAAGCATAGTTCTCTAAAACAACTTGATGAATAATCCCCGCTCCTGGTTTCCAGAAACCAATACCGTATTTATTTGAAACCGATTCTAAAAAATTAAATACTTCACTACTTACAGAATTGGCATGTTTTAAATCGACAGTCGCTCCATCCTTAGCCTGAATTAAATGATCGCAATGTACTGTTGTTGGTACTGCAACTTTAGACTTTCCAGCTTGCATAAATTGCAATAAAGCCATTTGAGCTGTTGCATCTTGACAAGCTATACGGTCTGGTGCAAAATCTACATAATCTTTACCTCTTTCTAATGCTTTAGTAGGATTCCCATCCCAAAGATGTGAATATAAAATCTTTTCAGAAAGTGTTAATGGTCTACCTACAATATTACGTGCTTTATCAACGCGTTCAGCCATTTTGGTGTAAACACCCTTAATCATATCGATGTCAAATGCCATGAGTTTTGTTTTATTTTAATTTTGTTTATAAAAAAGTACTGCAAATTACGAAATTAATACAAAGTTTTAAAAATAAACCCAGTAATACAGCTATGATTTATGCTAATTTATTATAGTTATATAAAATAATTATATCATTGGTTTTTTAATAATTATCGATATAAAAAATTGAGTAATTAACAATTTAATCGCCAAATTTTTACTTAATAATTTGTAAATCTCTAATATCTTTTATTGGTTTTTCAAAAAATTATATAAAGTATAAGATAAACTAAAGGTCTAAATCCAAAATAAAATCAAAACCGAGAATTTAATAAGATTTAATACCAGATCTAAATCAATAAAATATTGAATTGTTAATAAAACTATAGAGTAGTTAATTAGATAGATTGTATAGGATATTATACTTAAAAAGTGATTTGCTTTTTAAAAAAAATTTCCTTCCAATTAAAAACCCATTCAAAACGAAAAATAAATCTACTCCAATGGTACCAAAAAAACGAGTGATAGAAAGTATAACATTTCTTTGTGTTGGAAAAAGTAAAAATGTAGAGTGTGAAATTAAAACTAAAAAGAATAGCTATAGCACCAATAACATCTAACCCAAAAATTCTATGTTTATAATCAATATACATAGAGTTTTTATAATGGTTTTATATTTAAAACAAACTTTTTATAATAAAATCATCTGTAATTCCTTCAGCTTCTGCTTTATAATTCTTTATGATTCTATGCCTTAAAATACTACTAGCAACTGCCTGTACATTCTCAATATCTGGAGAAAATTTACCGTTTATTACTGCATGTGTTTTGGCTGCCAAAATTAAATTTTGTGAAGCCCTTGGGCCTGCTCCCCAATCTAAATAATTTTTAACCAAATCGCTTGCTGATTTACTATTTGGTCGCGTCTTTCCAACCATAGTTACTGCATATTCAATAACATTATCTGCTACTGGTATTCGTCGAATGAGATGCTGAATATCTACAATTTGTTGTGCTGTAAAAAGAGGGTTTATTTTTTCTTTACTGTCAGTAGTAGTTGATTTAACAACTTGTACTTCTTCCTCAAAAGATGGATAATCTAAGTTAACTGCAAACATAAACCTATCTAATTGAGCTTCTGGCAACGGATAGGTTCCTTCTTGTTCAATTGGATTTTGAGTAGCCAACACAAAATATGGTAAACTTAAATCATAATGATGACCTGCAACTGTAACAGAGCGCTCTTGCATGGCTTCTAGTAAAGCTGCCTGAGTTTTTGGTGGTGTTCTGTTAATTTCATCAGCCAAGATAATATTAGCAAAAATAGGACCTTTAACAAAATGAAAATGCCTGTTTTCATCTAATATTTCACTTCCAAGAATATCGCTAGGCATTAAATCTGGTGTGAATTGAATACGTTTAAAATGTAAACCTAAAGCTTGTGCAATAGTGTTTACCATTAAGGTTTTTGCTAACCCTGGAACACCTATAAGTAGCGCATGACCTCCCGAAAAAATTGAAATTAAGATTTGATTTACAACTTCTTCTTGCCCAACGATTACTTTGGCTATTTCAGATTTTAAATCTTTATACTGTTTTATAAATTGTTCTACGGCAGCTACGTCTGACATATTTTTATTTTTTTAACCAATTGCTAGCAAAATCACAATCTCTATAAGACCCACTAATTTTAATATAAGTGTCTTTAATTTTTTCATTTTGCCAAGCTTCAATAGCTTTTAATTTTTTCTCATTAAGAGCTTGGTTTTTAATTTTTAAATAATCACGTGCGTAATCAGCTTCATGTTCATCAACTCTATCTGTAACGGTAAGTATTTTAAATTTTATTTTATCGGTTCTATCCTTTTCTGTTTGTACAAGGCTAACTTCTCCATCTTTTAAATTTTGAATTTGAGCATATAATTCAGGATCCATTCTGGTTAATTCAAAATTATAGTCTTGAGTTTCAGGATTTATAAGTTGTCCACCATCATTTCTAGTTTCCTTTTCATCACTCGATTCTTTTGCAGCATCAGCAAATGAAATATCACCGTCAACTATACGCTGTCTTATTTTATCTATGCGCTCCTTTGCTTCTTTAATAGCATCAGCCGATACTTTTGGAATTAAAAGAATGTGGCTTACATCATATTCTTGTCCTCTAATTTTTTCACAATACACAATATGAAAACCAAATTCTGTTTCAAATGGTTCTGAAATCTCTCCTTCTTGAAGCGAAAACGCTGCTTGTCTAAACTCTTTAACCATCCTAGGGCGTTTTCTATTTAAGGTATATTTTCCTCCGGTACTAATAGACGCCTTATCATCAGAATACAAAACCACTTTTGAACGGAAACTAGCACCATTTTCTAAAACATCTGCTTTGAATTGTTTTAGTTGGTCAATTATACGTTGCTTTTCTTCTAGGGTTACTTTTGGTTCTACAACTATTTGAGCCACCTTAAGTTCTGTGCCAAAAGTTGGTCTATCATCCTTTGGTATTTTATTAAAAAACTCTCTTACTTCTTCTGGAGTAACTTCAACATCTTCAACAATTTTAGCTTGCATTTTTCTTGCTAATTCATTGCTTTTATTGATTTCAAACATTTCTTCTCT
>DJWL01000132.1 GCA_002441545.1 Flavobacteriaceae bacterium UBA6231
TTAAACAAAACTTAATTAATCCCTAATTAAAGGCAAGGTAGAACAGCGTAACAACCCTTCTTGTTTGGCTATTTCGGCATAAGGTATTTCTTCAACGGTAAAGCCTTGTTTGCGTAACCAGGTGTTTAAACGAGTAAAGTTTTTTTCGGAAACTATCACTTTTTCAGAGATTGAAAACACATTACTGTTCATGTTATACATTTCGTCTTTGGTAATTTCAAAAATATTTTCCTTTCCAAAAAAATCAACCAACCATTGGTATTCTCTCTCAATAAGAAATCCGTTTTTATGTAAAATCGCTTTGTTTTTTCCAATGGGTTGAAAACAACAATCTAAATGCAAAGCGTTTTCCTTGGCATTTGTATTGGATTTTCTTAGTTCGAATGCTTTAACCATTTTATGAGGAAACAATTCTTGTAACGCAATAACAGCATCTATATTAGTTCTTGCAGTGATATAACTTGAATAGTCTTCACCTGAATAGGTGCCCACAAAAATATAGTCGTTCCAGGGCATCACATCGCCTCCTTCGGCATGACATTCTTCTGGCAAGATTATTCTTTTATCTGGATCTATTTGATTCCATATATAATCAATGGCTCGAATTTCCTCTTCTCTGTTTGGCAGAATATTGGCTCTTATAATTTTATCTTCAATAACAAAGGCTATATCTCTTGAAAAGATTTGATTACAATCTTTTATAACTTCTGGCCTAAAAACTTTAACATCATATTTTTTAAAAACCTCTGCAAAAGCATCCATTTCTAGAATCATATCCTCTTCTTTTGGATAGGTTCCGGCTTTTACGTTTTCAATGCTTTTAGGATCATAACATTCTTCAATTTTAGGCACAGGCCCATTGCTAAGAGCAGTTCCTAAAACTACAGCTCTTAAACGAGATGTTTCGTTATTTATATTTAATTGTAACATGAGACTAAGATATAAAAAAAGCTTCATAGAAATTATGAAGCTAAATTTTTGAATTTAGAATTTTTTATCTTTCATCAACCGTAACAAAAGACCTTAGTGTTGCTCCAGTATATAATTGTCTTGGTCTTCCAATTGGTTCTTTTCCTAAGCGCATCTCTCTCCATTGAGCGATCCAACCTGGCAAACGTCCTAATGCAAACATAACGGTAAACATATCTGTTGGTATTTCCATTGCTCTATAAATTATCCCTGAATAAAAATCAACATTAGGATATAATTTGCGGTCAACAAAATAAGGGTCACTTAAAGCTTCTTTTTCCAGCCCTTTTGCAATATCCAATATTGGATCTTCAATTCCTAAATCATCCAATACTTCATCTGCTGCTTTTTTAATAATTCTTGCACGTGGGTCGAAGTTTTTATAAACTCTGTGTCCAAATCCCATTAAACGGAAAGGGTCGTCTTTATCTTTAGCCTTAGCCATATACTTTTTGGTATCTCCACCATCAAGTTTAATAGCTTCGAGCATTTCTAAAACCGCTTGGTTTGCACCTCCATGAAGTGGCCCCCAAAGTGCTGAGATTCCTGCAGATAAAGAGGCAAATAAACCTGCATGAGAAGAACCAACTATTCTTACTGTAGAAGTAGAACAGTTTTGTTCATGATCGGCATGTAAAATTAAAAGCTTATCTAACGCATCAACTAAAATTCTGTTTTGAACATAATCCTCATTAGGTTGTCTGAACATCATCTTTAGGACATTTTCAACATAGCCAAGATTTTTATCTCCATAATCTAAAGGTAAGCCTTGCTTTTTTCGGTGTGTCCAAGCAACTAATACTGGAAATTTGCCCATTATTTTAACAATAGCTTTATACATATCTTCTTCAGAATTTACATTTACTGAAGATGGATTGAAGGCAGTTAAAGCACTTGTAAGAGATGATAAAACTCCCATGGGATGAGCGGACTTTGGAAATGCATCTAAAATCTTTTTTACATCCTCATCAACAACAGATTGCGCTTTAATATCTGCATGAAATTTATCGCGTTGTGCTTTTGTTGGAAGTTCACCAAAAATTAGAAGGTATGCTACTTCTAAAAAATCTGCTTTTTCAGCTAATTCTTCAATAGAATATCCTCTATATCTTAAAATTCCTTTTTCTCCATCTAAAAATGTAATAGCACTTTCACAAGAGCCCGTATTTTTAAATCCAGAATCTAAAGTAATTACTCCACCTGTTTCACTTCTAAGATTACTAATATCAATAGCAACTTCATTTTCTGTTCCTGTTTTTAATGGAAATTCATATTTTTTACCGTTTACTTCTAAAGTGGCTTTTTCTGACATAAATAATAAAGTTTAATTTTTTTTTTGCGGTATGCTAATTTACAAAAATTACTACTACTTTTTGATTAAGAATATACAATTATTGGTAATTTGTTATACAAAAAAAGCATTTATTATAAATAAACGCTTTTTTTATAATTATTTAAATTTTTAAATATTTTTTTTACAAAAATCTAATTTGAAAACACTTTTTCTTTTTTAGATTCTACCATTTTCTCCAACATTTCAGTTGTTATTGATTTTGGTCTTTCAAGCGCATATCCTAAAGCCCTATCCCAAATTATATTAGATAGAACCCCAAAAGATCTGCCTATTGCAAACAATGCTGTATAAAAATCATATTCAGTAACACCATAATGCCATTGTACAACACCTGATTGCGCATCTACATTTGGCCATGGGTTTTTGGCCTTACCTTGTTCTCTTAAAATATCTGGAACCACTTTATATAATGCATCAACATATTTAAATAAATGATCGTCTGGCATGTGCTTTAAACAAAACTCTCTTTGTACTGTATATCTTGGATCTGTTTTACGAAGAACTGCATGCCCATAACCTGGTATAACCTGACCACTATTTAAAGTTTCCCAAACATAGCTTTTCATCTCTTCTTCTGAAGGTATTTTACCATTCATCTGTTCTTTCAACCCTTGTAACCACCTAAGAACCTCTTGATTTGCCAATCCATGAAGTGGACCAGCCAATCCATTAATCATGGCTGAAGTAGCATAGTAAACATCTGATAAAGAACTTGCTACTAAATGACCAGTATGCGCACTTACATTACCACTCTCGTGGTCTGCATGAATAATAAAATACATTCTTGAAACATCATCATATGGTTTATCTTTTCCCATCATGTAGGCAAAATTTGCTCCTAAATCTAAAGATGTATCTGGAAAACGATGACCATGCTCTGGATGATATAATTTATTATAGATATAAGCCCCAATTAACGGCATTTTAGCAATTAGATTTGTGGCATCTTCATAAGTACAGCTCCAATAATCCAATTTACTCATTCCATTTTTATAACTACTACTAAAATGGGACTCTCTTTCCAAACTCATCACGGCTGCAGATAAAATAGCCATTGGGTGACTATTACTTGGAAATGCATCAATAACATCCCATACATATCTAGGAACCACCCGACGGTTCTTAAAATCCACTACTAAAGATTCAACCTCTTCCTTAGTGGGGATCTCACCAGTTAACAACAAATAATACAGTCCTTCTACATAGGGCATCTCCGCATTATCAGGCTTTGGCAATTTTTCTAAAACCTCAGGCAATGTATATCCTCTATAACGAATTCCTTCAAAAGGATCTAAATAGGAAATATCAGTTACTAGACTTTTAATACCTCTCATTCCTCCTATTATTTGAGAAACCGAAACTTGATCAATGATTTCGTCTCCATGTTCCTTTAATAATCTTTCTGTTCTGGGTCTATGCTCTAGAATTTTACTATATAACTTGTCTTTTAAATTGTTCATATCATTAGTTTAATTTGTTTAGCATGTAGTGTAGGTTTATAAATTTATCGTTTAATGATCAGAAAAAAAATGACTTATGTCACTAAATATCAGATATGTATCAATTGTTACATACGATTATGCTAATTTTAAGGCATAAAAAAAAGCCAAATTCATAAGAATTTGGCTTTTTAAAATATTTTGCTTTCGGGTTATTTAACCTTAAATGCTTTTTCTTGAGGGAAATAAGCTGTTTCTCCTAATTCTTCTTCAATACGAAGCAATTGATTGTATTTAGCCATACGGTCACTACGAGACGCAGAACCTGTTTTAATTTGACCACAATTTAAAGCCACTGCTAAATCTGCAATAGTGTTATCTTCAGTTTCACCTGATCTGTGAGACATTACAGAAGTATAACCAGCATTTTTTGCCATGTTTACTGCTGCAATAGTTTCGGTTAAAGAACCTATTTGGTTAACTTTTACTAAAATTGAATTGGCAATGCCTTCTTCAATACCACGAGATAAACGTTTAACATTAGTAACAAATAAATCATCACCAACAAGTTGAACTTTGCTGCCAATTTTATCAGTTAATAATTTCCAACCTACCCAATCATTTTCATCCATACCATCTTCAATAGAAATAATTGGGTATTTAGAAACTAATTCAGCTAAATAATCAGCTTGTTCAGCACTCGTTCTTACTTTTCCTTTATCACCTTCAAACTTAGTATAATCGTATTTTCCATCCACATAAAATTCAGCTGATGCGCAATCTAAAGCAATCATAACATCACCACCAAAAGTATAACCTGCATTCTCTACTGCTAATTTAATAGAATCTAAAGCATCTTCAGTTCCTCCAGCTAAAGTTGGTGCAAAACCACCTTCGTCACCTACAGCAGTACTTAAGCCTCTATTATGTAATACTTTTTTAAGGTTATGGAAAATTTCAGTTCCCATTTGCATAGCATGAGTAAAGTTTTTTGCTTTTACTGGCATAATCATAAACTCTTGAAAAGCAATAGGAGCGTCACTATGTGATCCTCCATTTATAATATTCATCATTGGTACTGGAAGTGTATTTGCTGAAACACCACCAACATAACGATATAATGGCATATTTAACTCTGCTGCTGCTGCTTTAGCAACTGCTAAAGACACTCCTAAAATGGCGTTAGCTCCTAATTTTGATTTGTTTGGTGTACCATCTAAATCAATCATCATTTGATCTATTTGGTTTTGTTCAAAAACAGAAACACCTAGCAGTTCTTGTGCAATTATAGAATTTACATTATCTACAGCTTTTAAAACACCTTTTCCCATATAGGCTTTTCCACCATCTCTTAATTCAACAGCTTCATGTTCTCCCGTAGAAGCTCCAGATGGTACAGCTGCTCTTCCTAAAACATCATTTTCAGTTACAACATCTACTTCAATAGTAGGATTTCCTCTAGAATCTAAAATCTGTCTAGCATGGATATTAATTATTATACTCATAAGTACTTTATTTAAAACTTTTAATATTCAAATTTACGGTTTAATCTTGTTTTAATTAACTTGTTTTTAAAGAATTACACAAATTCTTGTCTATAACGTTTTAGTAAAATAAAAACCTCAAATATTAAATACATATCTGAGGTTTTTTTTATTTAATTTTAATATTTTCAATAAATTGATCAAAAAGATAGGATGAGTCATGTGGACCAGGACTTGCTTCTGGATGGTACTGGACTGAAAAACAGTTTTTAGACTTCATTTCTAAACCAGCAACCGTATTATCATTTAAATGAATATGGGTAATTTTTAAATCTGGATGCGATTCAGCCTCTTCTCTATTAACAGCAAAACCGTGATTTTGTGATGTTATTTCGCCTTTGCCCGTTTTTAAATTTTTAATAGGATGATTAATTCCTCTGTGTCCGTTGTGCATTTTATAAGTTGAAACTCCATTTGCTAAGGCAATTACTTGATGCCCTAAACAAATACCAAAAAGCGGTAAGTTTCTTTCAATTATTTCTTTTGCTAAAGCTTGTGCTTCAACTAAAGGTTCTGGGTCACCTGGACCGTTTGATAAAAAATATCCATCAGGATTAAAAGATTGTAAGTCTTCAAAAGTTGCATTATATGGGAATACTTTTATGTAAGCATCCCGTTTAGCCAAGTTCCGGAGAATGTTCTTTTTTATGCCTATATCAAGTGCAGATATTTTATAACTAGCATTCTCATCACCAAAATAATAAGGCTCTTTAGTTGACACTTTTGAAGCAAGCTCCAAGCCATTCATACTAGGCACGTCTGCTAATTGCTTTTTTAATTGTTCAATATCATCAACTTCTGTTGTTATAACAGCATTCATGGCACCATGGTCTCTTATATAACTAACCAGTGCCCTTGTATCTACATCTGAAATTGCAAATAAATCATTAACATTTAAAAAATCTTCTAAAGATTGATCTGCTGCATCACGAGAATAGTCATAACTAAAGTTTTTACAAATTAAACCAGCTATTTTAATTGAATCTGATTCAATTTCATCAACATTGGTTCCGTAATTCCCTATATGGGCATTTGTGGTAACCATTAATTGACCGTAATATGATGGGTCAGTAAAAATTTCTTGGTAACCAGTCATGCCTGTATTAAAACAAACTTCTCCAAAGGCAGTACCTTGTTTGTTTCCAACTGCTTTACCGTAAAAAATAGAACCATCTGCAAGAAGAATGATGGCTTTTTGTCGTCTTTGATATTTCATATGTTAGCCTTTGTTTTTTTAAAATTTTCACATACAATCACAATACAATATTTGTACATGTGCATTATAATAAAAATTTTGGGTGGTTTCATTCTTAAAAAGTTTTACAAAATTGCATAAAAAAAAGGATAAACTAAAATAATTTATCCTTTCCTTTTAACTTTTAATAGAATAATAATAGTTTAATATTCTACTTACATCGGATATCTGATCATACTTTAAACGTTGCTTTTTGATAAAGTCCTTAATCTCATCTACATAAGGTACATCTATCAATTTCAAAATCTCCGACTTTTTCAGTTTGATAGGAACCATTTCCGATTCTTCTTTATGCTTTAAAATAAAATAATCTTTTTCAGAAAAATATTCTTTCGGAGTAATATAAGTTTTTGTTAAAGGGTCAATACTGCCGCCTTTAATTTTTAACTTATAATTTGATAACAGAGAATAAGTGTCATTCTCTGTTAATACTTCATAAAAAGAATTTCTGTGTATCGTTTTATTATAATAAGGCTTAAATACACTCTTGTATAAAACATTATCAACCTCAACCTTTTTAATATTTCTATCATCTGGACTGATAATGTAAATTGAATCTTTATTTAGTTTAATATCAAATCTTTCGTTCTCTAAATCATAGTTTATTGAATCAAGATTAAATACTTTATCATCATACCATATCTTTGATTTATTATTCCAATTTTTAAAAAGATAAGGACTTCCCTCTACATTTGAATTATTTTCAGATCTATTATGCCCATAATCATTAACTTTCAATCCAGAGAATAAACTTATCGCTTTACTAGGGTTTCCTGCTAAACCAGTTGTATTTAAGTTAGTTTGAGAAAAACTAACCAAAGTAAGAATGAAAAATGAAAAAAAAATATATAACTTAGACATATCTAATAATTTTTAAGTTTAGAGAAAAGATAAATGGAATACTTATCTTTTCTCTAAACCTTTTCAATAAATTTATTCTTCCTCATTTGCTGATTTAGTTTCAGCAAGTGGAGTTTCAACAACTGGAGCAGCTGGGGTTTCTGTTTTAGCTCCACCTCTTCTACTTCTACGAGTTGTTTTCTTTTTAGCTTTGTCAGCGTTGTAGATTTCATTGTAATCAACAAGTTCAATCATAGCCATATCAGCGTTATCACCTAAACGATTTCCAAGTTTTATAATTCTTGTATAACCACCTGGTCTATCACCAACTTTAGCAGCTACATCTCTAAACAATTCAGCTACAGCTTCTTTTTGTCTTAAACTACTAAAAACAAGACGTCTGTTATGTGTAGTATCCTCTTTAGATTTAGTAATCATTGGCTCAACAAATTGCTTTAAAGCTTTAGCTTTAGCAACAGTTGTATTAATACGCTTGTGTTCAATTAGTGAACAAGCCATATTAGCCAACATTGATTTTCTATGAGCTGTTTTTCTACTTAAATGGTTAACTTTTTTTCCGTGTCTCATGACATTTGTTTTTAAACTTCATCTTGCTTCAACCCACTATTGAGGAGCAAATTATGAAGTAATTAATCTTTATCTAATTTATATTTA
>DJWL01000173.1 GCA_002441545.1 Flavobacteriaceae bacterium UBA6231
TCTACAGCATTCAATAATAGCCCTTAATATTTACTTTTAATACTTTAAACATCTTTTTGACTGAAAACTTGAATTCATGTTTTATGTATCTAAAATTTAAGACCTTTACTACCTTTTTAATATCTCATTCTCCTCTAAAAACACCTTCTAATTGTTCATTAAAAAACTAGCTCATTTCGATCTTCTGTAAATTTGGGTGTCCAAGCTAAGGAACTGTTCTTACTATGCTTTCTTTTGATTTTCTAAGCCAACGACTAAGTTTCAATATTGGAACATATAATTTGTCACATATTTATTATAAACTATCTAGTATGTAGCTCAGTCCTACTAGCTTTCTCTTTAATCATAAACTGCAATTTTTGTTGTTTTTATGATACCAAATTAAATTTATAATTTAAATCTTGCAACTTAATTGTCTAGTCTAATAAATAGTAAGTCCAGTTCCATGTTATTTAATTTTATTATTGGTAATATACAGAATTGAAAATGACTAATTCAATATTTTTATTTAACAGACCAGACAGAATAACTTTTTGGAGGCGCTTGAATTTTAACCCACTTCCCAGATTGAGTTACGGGTTGCCAATTTGAGTGACCTGTATAGTCTTTAATAGTAGTACTAGACCAGTTAGTTTGAATCCATCTCTCTTTCCATGAAGTTGTATTGTTGATATAAACTACTAACCCAGCAGCATTGTTTCCATTCCTTCTAGCGATATATTCATTATCGTCTACATGAAGTATACTAGTGGTCCCACTGGCCAAGTTATTATGTATCCATATCAAATTTTTTAGACTTGTTTTATCTAACCATTCTTCATAATCTCTATAGAAAATTGTTGGATAACCTTCATGAGTAAGAATATATGCATAAGCCAATAATTTACTATCAGATACTATTTCATTTGTATCATGGTTTGCTACAAAAGTTACCGCTTTTTTTCCATTTCTTTTCCAAAGCATATCCCCATTTAAATAGGTTAAATCATTGTTCCCAAAGGCATCTCTCATTTTATAATAGCAAGCGAAATCGAAAGCGCTCGCTCCAGATTGGGTTGTCCACCAATCTAATGTATTGACATTTGCATCCCAGTATTCTCCTACTGCAAATCCTCCAACTGCATTTGTCCAATTTTTAACCACCCATGGTTCAAATCCCTTAACATAATCGAATCTCCAACCATCAAAACCTATATCGTTCATATAATACTTTGCAACAGAATTGGTTCTGTTCCATAACCAATCTTGTACCCACACTTTATCATGACATAAATCTGCAAATCCTCCAAAAGAACCAGAATCATTGGAGTGAAAATCATTTGGATGAAAGTCATACTGTGAACGGTTAAAAAGACCCGAAGCTGGATTGAAATCTGTATAGGTGCTTCCTCCTGTAAAAATGTTCTGTTCACTATCACCCCCACTATTGTGATTAATTACTATATCTGCTATAACATTCAATCCATTTTGATGAGCACTATTTATCAAGGTTAGTAATTCATTTTTAGAACCAAATCTGGTTTCTATACTTCCTTTCTGATTATATTCTCCAAAATCATAATAATCAAAGGGATCGTACCCCATTGAGTAGGCACCATTCTGAGCTTTAGAAACAGGTGGCAGCCATATAGAACTAAAACCTGCTGTACTCCAATCAGCCACTTTGGTATTTAAATGATCCCACCATGTGCCTCCAGCAGGAACGTCCCAATAAAATGCTTGCATCATAACTCCAGAACCTATACTCTTTAATCCGGCTCTTAGTGTAGATTGCCCTGAAGCCTTAACTTGTGAAGTGCGCTCAACTAAATTGTTTACTTCAATTGAATTAACATCTTCTTTTAATAATTCTTCTTTATTACAGCTAAAAATTAGCAATAATAAAAGAAGAAAGTGATAAATTTTAAAATTCTTCATAATTTAATAATTTAGTTTGTTTACCGAAACATACCAAAAAAAAAAATCCAATCCAATTTCAATATTAATGTAAACGTTTACTTGTTGATAACTTGTTGTTTTTGCGTGCTGAGTTGATCTAGGATAAAAATATACTTAGTAATATGTTCGCTGAAAAGGCAACAAAACTTTTAATAATGATGATAGGGTTTATCATGGTTAAAATGAAGGGCTAATTGATAACAACTTAAGAAAAGATGAAGGGCTTAACTTTTATATAAATAGACCATTGGACTATTGAGGAAGATATTCAGACAACTTTTTTAAAATCGATGTTGGGGGGCGTGATTTTGTCTCACTGCTATTCAAGCGACAATTTAATGCCAAGCGAAGCCGTCAAACAACTCACGTCAAAAAAAGAAGTAACGCTCTTTTTTTGACGTGAAGGTATTGGACTATATCATTATGGTATCTAGTGGCGAGCACTATAGCTTTTCTGATGATGGTGTTTTATAAATAAATCCACATTATGATATATCTAAATTAGGTAATGAGATACTTTGCAAAGATTTCATTAAAGAAGGAGGCTTTTTTTATTCCTGCTATTTTTTGTTAAGTAACATTTTTTATATTAAGGAAAGATAATGGGTTAAAATAACAAATAAATTAGCCAATGCACATGTTTTTTAAAATTTCATTACCCCATACTTTTGTTGATGTATAATAATAAATACAGAAATTATGAAAAAAGAGAAATTTTATGGAAATAATTGGCAAGTATATCCTTTAAGTTTTGATATGTATCAATATGATTCTAAAGGCAGATATATTAAAGATTTAATATTGAATAATAATTATGCGACTAAAATGAATATTTCAGAAATGAATTTAACGATAATAAAACTTTCGGCTTTTGATTTAGATGGAAATGAGCATTTTGTTACTGATTTTAAAGGAAATAATTTAATAAAAATTAAAGGTCTTTTTGGAGGTGATTTTTTAAGATCTACCAGTGTGCTTAAATTAGGTTCTGGCACTTACAATATTTTACGTTTTTATCTTGGAAAAAAAGGAAATAGTTTTGTTTATAGTGATAGAAGCGAAGAATTAGTATCGGATTTTAATTTTTTAGATTTCAATATTGAAAATGGACTAAACATTAAAGGAAATGAATCGCCAGAAGTTTTATTAAGATTTGACTTTACACCTTATGAAAGAATTAATTATTTCAAATTAGCCTTTCAGTTTTTTGAAAAGTCTAGAAATTTTACTGGTAAATTTGTTGATGGACTAAGTAGTTTAATGGTTAAAAGCTAACACCTTTTAATATAAAAACTTTGTAAATATAAAGCCAAGAGTTTACTCTTGGCTTTATTCTTTTGTCAAACTTAAAAAAAAGGAATATTTAATTAATTGTTAAGCTAACAGAATCACTTTTTAAATTGTTAGAATTCACTTTGATTTTTACAATACCTTTCTCTTGATTTGATTTTATTATAACCATAGCTTTTCCATAAAACAAATTAACATGATTTGTCTGAAAAGATTCAAAAGATTGAGGGTTGCCATTGCCTACACCCGCAATTTCTGCATTTCCATTTATAGAGATTTCAACCCTATTGTTGGCCAAAGGATTTAAAACACCATGTTTGTCATAGGCTTCAACTAGAATATAACTCAAATCTTCACCGTTAGCTTTTAATACTGTTTTATCTGCAGATAGTTTTAGTTGATAGGCTTTTTCAGCTGTTTTAATAACTTCTTCAGCAATTGTTTCGCCATTTTTGTAAGCAACAACTTTTATGTTTCCAGGTTGGTAAACCACATCGTTCCACATGAGTCTAAACCGTTCTGTTGAATTTTTAGAAGAGGGTTTTTTACATTGTTTTCCCTGAGATTTCCCGTTTACAAACAGTTCTCCACAATCTCCATTGGTATATGCGAAAACTGGAATGGTATTACCTTCTTTTCCTTGCCAGTTCCAATGTGGCAATATATGAACCATGTTTTCATCCAGTTTCCAATAACTTTTATACAGATAGTATCTGTCCTTTGGAATACCTACTAAATCTACAATTCCAAAATATGAACTTCTGGATGCATCTTTATCAGTCATTCCTAATTCCTTTACATATTTATTATTATAAGGTGTTGGTTCTCCTAAATAGTCAAAACCTGTCCATACAAATTCACCAGCTACATAAGGCTCATCTTGTTGCCACATAAAATCATCATCACTAATTTCTGCCCATTCTGGAGCGTTTAGGTCATATGAGCTTACTTGTAACGACTTAGTGAAATTGGTTTTGTCTTTTGGTAATGGAAACTCATAAAATCCTCTAGTGCTAACCGTTGATGCAGATTCACTTATAATAACAGATTTATTGGGTTCAAGTTGTCTAGCCAACCTGTAGCGTCTTCCGTAATTCCAAGAATGTACATCGTAGTATTCAAAATGCCCAAGTGAAGCGCTTTCCATGTTGTCACAAACTAGAGTGACAGGGCGAGAATAATCATATTTCTTTACATAATTTACCATGGTGTGAAGTCTTTTAAAACCATTGTTTTCGTTTCGTTGTACATCACCAATTTCATTACCTACACTCCAAATAAAAACACAAGGATGATTCCTGTCTCTCTCAACAAAATTTTTAATATTTCGGTTTGCAAATTCATCAAAATCGGTAGTGTCTGTTAAGTCTGCTTTGGCGTCGTATTTATCAAAGATTTCATTAAAGACCAATAAACCCATGTTATCACATAACTCCAGCAATTCAGGGGCAGCCACATTATGACTGTTTCTAATGGCATTAACACCCATTGATTTCATGATTTCCAGCTGGCGTTGCATCGCCCTGTAGTTAAACGCAACTCCTAAGGGGCCAAAATCACTGTGAAGATTAACTCCTTTAAGTTGGACCCGTTTATTATTTAGATGAAATCCGTCATCTGGAGTGAATTTAATGGTGCGAATACCAAAGGTTGATTTATAACTGTCTATAAGAACTTCATTGCTGTATACATTGGTAATGACTGTATATAAACTGGGATTTTCTGTATCCCAAAGCTGAGGATTTGTAACTTGTAACGTGACTTCAAAATCTTTATTTTGCTTTGAAAGAATAGAATGCCCAATTTGGTTTTTTGCAAGTTCTTGACCTTCTGGACTATAAAGAACATGTTCAACTTTTATGTTCTCATCCTGGTTGGTTTGATTAATTACTGATGAATTAATTGTAACATCGGCATAATTGGGTGTTATATTAGGAGTGGTAATTTGTGTGCCCCAAACATTAACATGAATAGGATTGGTTACCAACATTTGAATTTTTCTATAAATTCCACCACCAGGATACCATCTGCTATCGTGCTTACGTGTGTCTGCATGGATTGTTAAGACATTTTTCTCTCCAACATGTAAATGGTCAGTAACATCTAAATAAAAGGAGTTGTAACCATAATCCCATGTTCCGGCAAGTGTACCATTAACATAAATTTTTGGAAATGCCATGATGCCGTCAAATATCAAGATGATTCTTTTATTTTTATATGAGGCAGGAATGTTTAAAGTTTTGCGATACCATCCTTCAGTTTTCCATGGAAGTTTTCCAATATCGCCATTGCCATCTAAAATGAAATCTTCGTCAATAGCCCAATCATGTGGAATACTAATATTTTCCCATGAAGAATCATCAAAATTAATTGAAGTGGAAAGATTTTGATGGCCTTTAAAAAATCTCCACCCATGGTTTAGGCTTGTTAACTCTCTTGTTTGTGCGAGTGTTGAAAAACTGATTATTGAAATGATTAGAAATCTAATAAGAGTAATTAACTTCATGTTGTTTTAATTTTAAAGCGAAGCATTATAAAATTGCATGCCTAATGTGGCTTTATTGTCATTATCAAATAAGGTGGCATTATCCCAATGAGAACCTTGACCCCAAAGTGTGCTGCATCCTGTTGAAACCCAAGCTGGCTCCCAATAAATTAAACCTTCACCACCAACATCTTTAATTATGGTTTTTAACTGAATCAGGTAATCTAATTGACCTTGTTGTGTAGCAGGATAACCCGTTATCAATGCATTATTGTCTAAAATATTATTTGCACTATCTGCATTTGTAAGTGTAAAAGGATAGGCGGTTTCAACAATCATTAATCGTTTTTTATATGTATTAATTAAAGTTGCTAATGGTGTTGCTAAATTGTTCAATGTGTAATCTGACCAAACAGGATAATAAGACAAACCTATCCAATCAAAATCTGAAACACCATTTGTCGTAGCTTTCTCAAACCACCATAAACCATTTTCAGGTTGTGCAATATGTAGCATAACTTCAATAGTCTTGTTTTTGGCAATGGAAATATCCCTAACAGCTTTTATGCCTTTATTTATAAGTAGTGAATTTCTGGCCCAATCAATTGGCCATGTTAAATCACCATCTTGAAGAATCATTGGGTTTATTTCATTTCCAATTTGAACAATATCTGGCAATAAATTTAGAGAAGATAAATCGTTTAAAGTTTGGTAGGTATAATTATATAAAATGGTACCCAAAGCCTCTGTATCATTAATTGAACTTAACCAAGCAGCAGGAATTTGTTGTTTGCTTGGGTCTGCCCAAGTGTCAGAATAATGAAAATCCAATAACACTTTCATATTATTACTTTTAGAACGTTGAATGGTTTTTTTAACATCATTGTAATTTGAGTAATTGGTCCAAGTTGGATTATTCCATAAACGAACTCTAGTTAAATTGCATCCTGCTTCTTTAAATATAGTGTAAGGATCTTTGTTGATATTTGACGCGTCTTTATAAACAGCACCGCAATCTTCCATTTCATTCACATAAGATAAATCAGCCCCATAGTAAAATGAAATAGGTTCAATTGTGGGTTTTTCTTCCTCTTTAGACGAGTTATCACTTCCAGAAGAACAAGATATGATGCTTGTTAAAAACAAACAACCACAAACAATGTGTTTAAATTTCATGTTGAATCTTTAATAGATAGCTAAAATAGATAAAATATTTCAAATTACCGACTAGTACCTACTAGTTTTTTTTTATATTTGTCGGATGAATATTATAATAGTTGAGGATAAATCAGGGTTACCCAAGTACAAGCAAATTGTATTTTCTATTGAAAACGCGATCACATCTGGGCATTTAAAAAAAGGCGATGTATTGCCTTCAATAAATGCAGTTAGGGATAAATTTTCTTTGTCCAGAGATACAGTTTTAATGGCGTTTAATGAATTAAAAGTTAGAGGGATTATTGAGTCTGTGGTTGGAAAGGGTTATTATTTAAAAAGCGAAAATATTGGGGTTAAACAAAAAATATTTTTACTTTTTGATGAGTTGAACGCATTTAAGGAAGACTTGTATAATTCTTTTTTAAATAGCCTAGGCGATAATATACAGGTTGATATATTTTTCCATCATTTTAGTTTTGACATGTTTTCAAAACTCATAAATGACAGCATTGGGAACTATAATTATTATGTAATCATGCCTGCCAACTTAAGGCATACAGATAAGGTTATTGAAAAATTGCCTAACAACAAGGTTTATATCTTAGATCAGACTCATAAGGAGATTAAACAATACCCCGCTATTTATCAAAACTTTGAAGTTGATATATACCATAGCTTAAAAATGGCTGTTACATTGTTGAACAAATACAAAAAGATTGTACTTGTATTTCCTCAGAAAAAGCAGCCTCAAGGAATGCTAATTGGGTTTCAGAAATTTAGAAAGAGTACCAATTTTCAGTATGAAATAATAGACCGTTTAGAGAGCAGAATTCTGCAAAAAGAAGAGGTTTATTTAGTTCTTGATGACCAAGACCTTATTGTTCTGATTAAAAAAATGAAAGACCAAAAATTTACTTTAGGACAAGATATAGGTGTCATTTCGTACAATGAAACTTTACTAAAGGAAATTGTTGAAGGAGGCATTACAACCATCTCAACAGATTTTAAGCAAATGGGAAAACGTCTTGCAGAAATGATCATTAATAAAGAGCAATGCCATATTGAAAACCCTAATAATCTAATTATTAGAAATTCACTTTAAATATCCAAATAATAGATTAACCATATATGAAAGCCACCTTAATAAAAAATATTGAAGCTACCTATAGGTCTCTTTTTAAAGAAGCCCCGATTTTGATAAATTCTCCCGGAAGAATCAATATCATTGGAGAGCATACTGATTATAATGATGGTTTTGTATTGCCTGCCGCCATAGATAAAGGAATCGTTGCCGCAATGGGTAAAAGCGAGTCTGATTTTTGTTCGGTTTTGGCTTATGATTATAATGAAAAACATGAGTTTTTAACAGATGATATTCAACCTATACCTAATGGGAATTGGAAAAACTATGTCATAGGTGTTGTGGCAGAAATTCAAAAAAAGGGGATAAAGGTACCCTCATTTAACCTTGTTTTTGGAGGAGACATTCCAAACGGGGCAGGTCTTTCTTCTTCAGCAGCATTGGAAAACAGTGTTGTCTTCGGGTTAAATGAATTATTCAATTTAGGCTTGAAAAAGGAAGATATGATACTAATTTCTCAAAAAGCTGAACACAATTATGTAGGGGTGAGATGTGGTATCATGGATCAATATTCCAGTATGTTTGGGAGAGAAAATCACGCTTTATTATTGGATTGCCAAACTCAAATAGCTAAGCCTATTCAAATTGATTTTCAGGGGTATGAGTTGGTGCTTATCAATACCAATGTAAGTCACAAATTGGTTGATGCCGAATATAATAATAGGAGAGCCGTGTGTGAAAAGGTGGCCTCCTTGCTGGATATAAAGTCATTAAGAGAAGCAACACATAAACTTTTAAATACTGTAAAGAACAAACTATCTGAAGAAGACTATCAAAAGGCACTCTATGTAATTGAAGAAAATGATAGAGTCCTAAAAGCGGCCAAAATGATTGAACAGAATGATTTAGAGGCACTGGGAAACTTACTTTTTGAGGCACATCAAGGCGTGCGATATCAATTTAAGGTAAGTTGTAAAGAATTGGACTTTTTAGTTGATAAAGCAAAGGAAAACCCCAATGTTATTGGAGCCAGAATGATGGGTGGTGGTTTTGGAGGGTGCACCATCAACATAGTGAGAAAAGAAGCTGTTAAAGATTATACAGAAACTGTTTCTAAAGCCTATTTAGAAAAGTTTAATAAGGCGTGTCCTGTTTATTTCATAAAATTATCAGAAGGAACCCATTTAATCAAAAAAAAATAATGAATTCAAACTTACAAAACCACTCACATAAGCGTTTTAATAGTCTTACTGGAGAATGGGTTTTGGTTTCTCCCCACAGAGCTAAAAGACCATGGCAAGGACAAGAAGAAGAAATAAATCCAGAAGTAAGACCAACTCATGATGAAAGCTGTTATTTATGTGCCGGAAATACAAGAGCAAACGGCAAAGTAAACCCTAATTATGAAGAAGTTTTCGTTTTTGTAAATGATTTTTCAGCGCTTCATGATGATTCAACCAACTTTCAAGTCAATGAAGGTCTAATACATGCTGAAAGCGAACAGGGAATCTGTAAGGTTATTTGTTTTAGCCCAGACCATTCAAAAAGTTTGGCGCAGATGACCATAAAGGAAATTCAAAAAGTTATTATTGCTTGGCAACATGAATATGAAACGTTAGGAGCATTAGAACATATAAACTATGTTCAAATATTTGAAAACAAAGGAACTATTATGGGATGTAGCAATCCGCATCCACATGGTCAAATTTGGAGTCAAAGCTCATTGCCAAACGAGGTTTTAAAAAAGGATAAGCAGCAATTTGATTATTTCAAAGCCAACAAGAAAACCTTGCTGGAAGATTATTTAAAGCAAGAATTAAAATTAAAAGAGCGAATTATTTTTGAAAACAAATCTTTTGTTGTGCTAATACCTTTTTGGGCTATATGGCCATATGAGACGATGATAATTCCTAAAAAAGCACAAAAAAGCATCAGTGAATTATTTGGTGAAGACACCATTCTTTTTGCTGAAGCGATTTCTGTAATTACCAAAATTTATGATAAGTTATTCAACACCTCTTTTCCGTATTCCAGTGGTATTCATCAAGCTCCTACAAACAATAGAAATAATGACCATTGGCATTGGCACATGAGCTTTTATCCACCGTTATTAAGAAGTGCAACGGTTAAAAAATTTATGGTTGGATATGAAATGTTTGCCAGCCCACAACGAGATATTACAGCTGAAACGGCTGCTTCAATTTTAAAAGAAATTGCCAAAAAAATATAGATAAATATTTGAAATAATGAAATCAAAAAATGTTTTACTTGTTTTAGTGTTATTTGTTTGCATAGGTGTTTTTAGTCAGGAAAAATCAAAAGGAGATATTTTTGTTGATGATCATGGAGTTATGCGTTGGAAAAACACTAAAGAAGAGGTTAAAGGATTTGGTATAAACTATACAGTGCCTTTTGCACATGCTTTCCGTTCAGCAAAAAGAATGGGAATTGATCCTAAAAAAGCAATAGATAATGATGTTTACCATTTCTCAAGACTAGGTTTCGATTTGTACCGTGTACATGTCTGGGATACAGAAATTAGTGATACACTTGGGAATTTAATTGAGAATGAACACTTGGATACTTTTGATTATTTATTGTGGAAACTAAAAAAGGCCAACATCAATTATGTCATCACGCCCATAGCGTTTTGGGGAAATGGCTGGCCGGAACCCGACACTAAGTCACCAGGGTTTTCAAACAAATATGGAAAATCAGCCTGTTTAACAAATCCTGATGCTATTGAAGCACAACAAAATTATTTAGGTCAATTTTTAAATCATGTAAACCCATATACCAAAAAAACGTATAAAGACGAGCCTAATATTATTGCTTTTGAAATCAGTAATGAACCACATCACAGAGGAGAAGGAAAACAAGTAACCGAGTTTATTAAAGGAATGGTTGATGCCATGGGAAAGACTGAAACTAAAAAGCCTATTTTGTATAATATGAGTCACGCTGTTCAATTTATGGAAGACTATTTTAAAGGAAATGTACAAGGTGGAACATTTCAATGGTATCCAACAGGTTTAGGCTATGGCAAAGAACTGTCAGGGAATTTATTGCCCAATGTGAATGATTATAATATGCCTTTTGATAGTATTTTTAAAAAATACCATGGTGCAAAACTAGTTTATGAATTTGATGCAGCTGATGTTGGTAAATCCTATATCTATCCGGCTATAGCCAGAAGTTTTAGAAAAGCAGGAATCCAAATAGGCACACATTTTTCTTATGACCCGACGTTTTTGGCCCCTTACAACACAGAGTATAACACACATTACATGAATTTAAACTATGCGCCTCAAAAAGCATTGGCCTTAAAAATATGTTCAGAAGTTTTTCATGAGATTCCTATGCATTCAGATTTTGGAAAGTATCCTGAAAACAAAGTGTTTGGAGATTTTAAAGTTGATTATAAAAAGGATTTAGCAGAATATAATTCAGACACCAAATTCTTTTATACAAATGCAACCGACTCGCCTTTAAAAGATGAGTCAAAAATAAAAGAAATAGCTGGTTTTGGTAATTCACTTGTGGTAACCTATGATGGAATGGGAGCTTACTTTTTAGATAAAATTTCTTTGGGAATTTGGCGACTGGAAGTTATGCCGGATGCGGTTTGGGTTGATAATTTGTTTGGCAGAAATAGTCAGGATAAAAAGGTTAGCGTAATAAATTGGGAAACTCATATTATGAATGTAAATTTAAAAGAATTAGGAGATAATTTTAATGTTGAAGCTATTAATGATGGTAATGAATTTAATTCTGAAGCACATAATACATCATTTCAAATTAGACCAGGAACCTATATCATAAGCAAAAAAGGAGTTTCAAAAACGTGGTCAAAAACAGATGCTTTTAAGTCTTATGAACTCAAAGATTTTTACGCACCACAATCAAATGTTGATACTGTGTACTTTACGCATCACCCTAGCGAAACAGTCACAGAAAATTATGAGTTGAGTATAGAAGTTCAATGTGTTGCACCAGAGGCTCCGGAAGAGTTAATTTTGGTAGGCAATATTAACGGACAATACTTTAACACGAAATTTGAATATTCAGGCAATTATAAATACAAAGCAACTATTGAACCTAAATTCATTCAAAAAGGGTTTTTAAATTATAATATTATAGTAAAGCTGAAAGACGGAAGAGGAATAACATATCCATCAGAGAAAAAAGGAAACTTATATGCATGGGATTTTTATGATAGAGCGCCTTATAAAGTAACTGTAGTTAGTAAAGAAAGCCCTATCTATTTATTTAATGCTATTGAAGATACAGAAGATTTAGTAAGAACATGGAATAGGTCATTTAAATTAGTGCCTACTGACAATTTTGGAGAGGCAGAATATCAAATGAATATTGAAAAACTGTTTGTCCCTGACGAAGAAAATATAAAGGCTAAACCTATTTATGATTTTTCATTTAAGCATTTTGTTTTAGAAAAAATAAAGGGCAGAAAACCAGATTTGAACTCTAAGCAAACCATTGTTTTTAAAGGAAGAGCGCTAAACAACAAACCGTGTAAGCTTCAAATAGCGTTTGTTTTAGAGGATGGCTCCGCTTATGGGAATATTATTGAAATTGAAACAGAACCAAAAGATTATGAATTAAAATTAGAGGATTTAAAACCAGTAAAAACAGTTACGTTGCCAAGACCTTATCCAAGTTTTTTGCCTTATTATTTAGACCATAACATTGTATCAGGTTTTGATATTAGTAAAATTGAAAGTTTGCAGTTTTCAA
>DJWL01000027.1 GCA_002441545.1 Flavobacteriaceae bacterium UBA6231
ACGTTTACGGCTATGTGTAGTTGCGGTCTTTCAATAGTAATTTTTGCTTTCTTGATTATACTCCATAAAGATAAAAAAATTCTACTTATTCAACAGAATAGCAATTACATATGAGCCATTGTTGTAGCCCGTGTTTTATTTCTTTTTGTTTTGATCGTTTTTTCTTTTTAGTATTCTTTTCTTCTGAAATTGCCGTCAAATTTGCTCGAACAACTTTTCTTCTAGCCTCAAATCATTCTATCTTTTTTCTTGATAAAAAAGAAACAAAAAATCAAGAAAGAACGATGCTATCTTCCCGCAAAATGGCTTTCCCACGCCCGCCGTTCTTTCGGGCCTGCGCTCTTTAAATTCATTATAAACAGATAATTATATCTTAAAAAAGTTGATTTTTGCTTTGTTTCTAGGGTAACTTGCAAAGCCTTGCTTTATAAAAAACAAGTTTTTAACCAATCAGCGGCTATTGCAAGTTTTACCTTAGCACCAATTCATCCTTTTTTCTGCTTATTATTTCTGGTTTATTTTATCTGTTTTTCAGCCTGCCTAGAAACTTTTAACCGATTTCCAAAACAATTTTATAGAAGTTCATCCACATACTTTATGAATCATTTTTTACATGTCACGTCCTAAAATACGGCTACAGGTTTATAAATAAATTAAGCTGCATTTTCGAAAACATCATTTGGTGTTTTATAGCCTAAAGATAGGTGAAGTCTTTTATTATTATAAATTTTGATTGCATTTTTTGTTGCTTTCTTTGCTAACCTGGTGTTAAAGAAGCATTGATCGAGATAAAACTCATCTTTTAAAATGCCATTAACACGTTCTGCAACAGCGTTTTCGTAGCAATGATTTTCTTCGGTCATACTAATATCTATTTTACGTTTTTTGAGTTCATTTACATATTGGTGAGAGCAATACTGTACACCCCGATCCGAATGATGTACCAATCCTGACGCTGGACGAGCCCGCCTTAGAGCTGATTTGAGAGCTCTAAGACAGCCTGTCAGCTCAAGAGAGTCGCTGATATCATAGCCAACAATTTTACGCGAGTACAGGTCTGTAATCAGGGCTAGATAGCAAAAGCCTTTCACGGTTCTGATATATGTAATGTCAGATACCCAAACCTGATTTGGCCTTATGATTTTAAGATCTTTGATTAGGTTGCTGTACTTATGAAAATGATGATAAGAGTTAGTCGTTTTATGATAAAACTTCTTTTTTTTCACAAGCAAATTATTATCTCTTAAGATGTCGAATAAACGATCTCTGCCCAGTTTGATTTGACTAGCTTGTAAGTCAGGTTTCATATCCTCCAAAAGCTTTCTAGTTCCCACTCTGGGTTGTTCTTCTCGTTTTTTATTTACTTGCTTTAAGACAGCAGCAACAATAGATTCACGCTTTTTATAGCGCCTCAGGAATTTGTAGTATGCATCACGATTAAGATCAAAACAATTGCATACTTTAGACAAGCTAGCAGAGCCGGTTTGCCTGGTTCTGGCAGTAGCTTTCATTAAGGCTCGATGTTTAAGTTTTTTTTTAATTCTTCAACATTCTTATAGCCTAAGTTTTCGGCCGCGACTTCTAAGTAAGAGTCGGTTACTAGTTTATCTAAGTCTTTCTTTATCAGTAATTCTTTGAGTTGTTCAACCTCTTTTTGCAAGGCTTTTAATCGACTAATTTCATCTTTTGTTTCTACCATAACCCTTGTGTTCATTAGATCTTTTCTATCGTACTTTTTAATCCATTGATTAATTGTGCTAGACTGCAAGCCGTATATACGAGCCAGTTGTCTTTTCGAATAATTTCCAGTACTAAGTTCGGATAAAATTTTGAGTTTGAAACTTTCGCTGTAACGTCTAGTTACTCCATCATTTTTATACATATGTGATACATTTAGTGTATACATATTTCAGGACGATTCAACATGGGCTACAACGTTCTGGCTATGTGCAGTNNTTTTATTTTCATTAATTACTATTTTACCAAATCAATGATTTGGCGGATTTTTGAATGCGGAATTCTGCCAAATTCCCGACCGAAGCCCGCATTGCATATGAGCCGTTGTTGGGTGCCGTTATTTATTTTTCATTTATTAGTTTTTCAATTTCTTCAAGTTTATCTAATGATAGTGAGGTTAATGATTTAGTTAAACCACTTATTTTCTCATTTCTACGTTTTAGTTCGTAAAGCGGATGTGTTTGTTCAAGATTGTTTTTATCATCAGGCGACCATTCCAAAAAATCATTTGGAGTACAAGCTATTTTAATACAAAGTTTCTCCAATAGATTTAATGGGATCTTGTTTACACGATTGTTTTTTATTTTAGTAGCAAAATTATCTGAGAAACCAGATTGTACCAGAAAAGTAAAGGGTCTATCAATGCCTCTTGCTTTAAAAACCCTGTCGAAATTATATTTTAGCATAAGGATTTAGTTTAAAAATGGAACAACAATTCATTAAAGGTATTGAATTATTTTAAAAACGAAGTAATTATTAGTTTAAAACGATTTGATTTTCGTGTACTTTAGCTAGTTAGTCGTTTAGATATAGCATCTGTAAGCTTATATTATATCATTATACGTTTCTTCTACGTCATTATCCGTTTACGCTATACGTTTATTCGCTTCCTCTATGTAATTATTCGTTTCTATTGAGTGATTATACGTTTTTTCTAAGCTATTATACGTTTCAAGTAATTAATTTATCGTTTAATACCGATTATTTATTTATGTAAATACTGTTTTTAGCGTGGATTTTTTAATGGCACCCAACGTTCTGGCTATGTGCAGTGCGGGTTTTCGAAGCCTTTCTTATTCTCACCCGCCCGAGCCAAATCTTATTTTTTCATTAATTACTATTTTACCAAATCAGCGATTTGGCGGACTTAAGAAATCGCAATTTTGCCAAATTCCCGACAAAAGCCCGCATTGCATATGAGCCGTTGTTATGGGTTGGTTTTTTTCTTTTTTAAGAACTTATGAGTCTTTGTCAAACTTTACTCGAATAACGAAACTCATTTTACGTTTTTACTTTTTTAGCTAAGTTAACTCATTTTACTCATTTGGCCTTGAAGCGTACTTTTCTCATTTAACAATACTATTTAACTCGTAATACTCTTTGTCAAATGTTTGATGCAGCCGTTTGATTTTTCGTTAAAAAAGAACTTTTATTTTTCTTTAGAAAAGGAGTTTTGTTTGCTTTAAACCCTTGATTTTTAACTAACCCATAACGTTCTGGCTATGTGCAGTGCGGGTTTTCGAAGCGTTTCCTTTTTCTTTCCGCCCGAGCCAAATCTTTTAATTTCATTAATTACTATTTTACCAAATCAGCGATTTGGCGGACTTAAGAAAGTGCAATTCTGCCTAATTCCCGACAGAAGCCCGTATTGCATATGAGCCTTTGTTATGGGCTGGTTTTTTTATTTTTCAATCAAACTTTTTATTAATATTATCTTTTCTCTGTTTTTTCCATTGTCAAAAAAGGTTGTGATTATTATTGGTTTACTTTCAATTTTTATCTTGTTCTCCAATTCGCTGATTATTATTTTTTCTCCCCAGAATGACCATGATATTTTAGTTTTTCCAATTATTTTCGACTCAATTCCTTTCAAAACTATTAATTTTCACAAACTTGTGTTAATTATTTGTATTCGTATTCTATTTATTTCCTTTGGAATTTTGTGCTGTTTTATTAGCCAATATCAATTATCCAGTCTGAAATTATATTCAAGCTGTTTTTTGTCCAATGAGGAATGTTTTCGTACTTATTAATAAGTTGATATGAAGGTAGATTACCTTCTTTGTTTGGCGGCTGTAAAGAGACATTAAAATTGAATGCATTTTTTTGTTCATAAAAAGCAGAAATCTTATATATGTTAGCTCCAATTTGTGTTTTAATAAATTCGTGGTCTTTGATATTAATTCTATTACTCATTGTATTTTAAAGTTTTAGTTATATATATAATATAATAAGTATAAAAATGAAATCCAAATTTAATTTAAGCCATAATCCCATGCAAGACGTCCAATTTCTGAAGTTGAGCAGTTTGCTAATTTACTTAATACTAAACCTAATTCCTTATATCGTTCAGTTTTATGATATTCTCCAGGATATTTGTATGCTAATCGTTTTATTTCAAGATTAATAGCTTTCAATAATGAAAGTTCACTTTTAATAGATGGATAGGAATAAATTTCGCAAAGATAATTTATAGTTTTATTTGAATAATTTACATTAGTAAAATCAATTTTCTTAATGTTCGCAACAATCCAGTTTAAACGTTTCTCTTTGTATGCTTGTAAGGTTTCTTGATTTTCTCTGTTTATCAATGTGAGACCATTTAATTTATGATATTCTTCAGACACAATACTGTGATAGTAGTCATATCTTGATTGAAGATTTGCTAAAACATATTGAGAAGAGATATAAGGTGCGTAATAGGAATATGTACCTGAAGACGAGAAACTGAATTTTACTGAATAATTAACAATTTCAATAGAATTATATGAAAGATAACTTGTATTGAATGTTTGACCTTGTAATTCAGAGTTTAAAAGTGTTAGTACTAGTCCAAATAGGATAAATGATTTCTTTAGCATAATTAGTTATTTTATTTTAGTTTTTTGTAAAGTTGAAGTGAGGTTCTTAAAATGCGGTTTTTTTATTAAATTAAAATTGTAAAAATAGTTAAGTCTCTGTATTAATTTTCGTTTATTGATGAACTTTAAACTTGCCCATAACGTTCGGGCTATGTGCAGTGCGGGTTTCCGAAGCCTCTCCTTTTCATTCCGTACGAGCCAAATCAACGATTTGGCGGACTTAGAAAAGTAGAATTCTGCCAAATTCCCGACAAAAGCCCGCATTGCATATGAGCCTTTGTTAGCACCAGTTTTCAATTTTAATTTCTTTAAAATATTCAATCTCTTTTTTATTTTCCAACCGTATATTTATCTTATGTTTTATTTTTAATAACAGTTCCTCTTCAAATTCAATATTTATTGCATTCCAATTTGTGATTAATAGTTTACTTGGAACAATTACGTTTGGTGAATTTGTTATGTTGAAAGTCTTGTTTATATTACTGGTAATTACAAACGGGAGTTTACGATTATATAGTGAATTAAAGTATGATTTTTCTTTTTGGGTTATTAGTATAAAGTCTTGATTTAAATACAGATTAGCTTTTATGTAATGTCCTCCAGTAACTCTTGCTTTAGAAGAACTTGATTGCATAAATTTAATATCAATTTTTTTTAATGTTGATAAATCAAAGTTATCTAGAAAAGCTTTTGTTTCCTTGTCCTTTTTAATTGAGATTTTTACAACTAAAATCAAAAATATTGGGATAAAGAGCAAATTAATTATCAATCCTATTGGAAAGTTTTCCATTTTCTTTAATTTGATTTTTCTTTAATTGGTGCTAACGTTCTGGCTATGTGCAGTGCGGGATTTCGAAGCTTTTACTTTTTCTTTCCGACTGAGCCAAATCTTTTATTTTCATTAATTACTATTTCACCAAATCAGCGATTTGGCGGACTTAAGAAAGCGCATTTTTGCCAGATTCCCGACCAAAGCCCGCATTGCATATGAGCCGTTGTTGTGGCCAGTAGTTTTATTTATTTTCATTTTCTTTGGTTTTGCGCCTACTCTGTTATTGCTTTTCGGCTTCTGCGCTATTTTTTTTAATACTGTATTGATTAAGGATAACTATTCTTTTATGCACCGTATACTGTAACCATTGTTTTTGAAATTACTATCTTTATATACTATTGTATTACCGTAGTATAAATATAGGAAACCAGCAACATTATTGTTAAATTCAGATGATGTCCAATAATAACAATAAATGCTCATCCAATTGAAATCCTCTGATAAATAACGGCTACCTGCAGGTATTGCTGTAAATCCTGATGTGTTTGTAGAACCCGGATCATAATCCCAATGGTGCAGCCCTTTTTCTTTCATAGCATTACCAGCAATCTCATCCCCCCCCAGATATTCGATTAAAGTATTCCAGTCGCTAACTGACGGTACTTTCCAACCTTCAGGAGCTAGACCGTTTTCGTTGTTTACAGCATACCAGTTATAGAGTCTTCCATAAGTAGCAATGGAATCTAAATTTTCAGTGTTGTTGTAATTACAATATAAACCCACATCTGTAGTTCCCCACAATTCATTGGAAAATGTTGTTGCAATTCCTTCGCCATTTTTGTATTTCGTTGTTCTTAAGTTTTCTGCCATCCAAATTTGGTCGCCTATTTGTATAGTTTTGTAAATATTTCCTTCAATATCGCTCGTTGTGCCATATTCTAAATCGGGATTGAAAACAGCTGTTGTTCTTCCGTTAAGTGGATTGTTTGGTAGGTCTGGCTCGTCAGGTTTACAACATTGTAGAAATAGAGCAAAAGCCAGTAAAATAATTGAAAGAATAATTGTTTTATATTTTTGCCTTATCATTTTATTTACGTTAAAGATTAAGTTTCATTAATTTTTTAAAATGTATACAGAATTTGAGTTTTTTCTATTGGCCACAACGTTTGGGCTATGTGCAGTGCGGGATTTCGAAGCCTTTCTTATTCTTTCCCGACTTAGCCAAATCTAATTTATTCATAAATTACTGTTTTACCAAATCAGCGATTTGGCGGACTTCCGAAAGGGGAGAACTGCCAGTATTCCGACAATCGCCCGCATTGCATATGAGCCTGTGTTGGGTACAGTATTTATTCTTTGTCTTCTTTTCCTTTATCAATAGGAGGATTGGATGTGTCTAATTTGTCTGTAGGTTGATATCCTTCATTTGAAGATTGCTCTTTATTGAAGGTTTCCTTGGAGACTCCTGAGACATCTTTGTAAACTCCTAATTTAGTGCCCTTTTGACTCTTTTTGATTTCTTTTAAAATTTCTTTTAGCTTGCTGCTTTTCTTGTCATCCATTATTATTTATTTTTATGTGTAAAATTCAAGTGATTTAATTTCATCTCCGAGAACGAGAATTCCATTTGTCCTATCTTTTGCTTTAACAAAACTACCTTTGTTATTTAACTCCCATTGTTGCTCAAGGTATATTTGCTCTTTGTGAGGGAATGCCGAAGAGAAAGACAGGTCACTATAAACACCTCCAATTTTTTCGCCATTTTTTAAATTTATAATAACCCAAACACTTTTTCTTTGTTCAAAGAAATAATCCCAAGGATTTTTAATAGGGCTAATTATAAATTTTCCTAGTTTTTTGGATTTTGCAATCCAGACATAAATTATTGTCCAAAGAATAGGAGCCACGAATATTATAAAGAGGCCTAAAATTAAAAACCATACAAAGTGTGTTTTGAATAATTCATATTTCAGGATTAAAAATATTAACCACGATAATGAAGCAAAATTAATTGAGCTAAAAGCAACCGCCTCACTTAATGCTTCTGAGAAGTTTGTTTTCTCTGATGCTATCAATAAATTATAAACCTTCATTGAAATAAATCCAGGAACGAAGAAGATAATGAACAAAATTATCTTATCAATTTCAAATATTTCCATATTGTTAATTTATATTGTACCCAACGTTCTGGCTATGTGCAGTAGCGGATAACGAAGATGATTCGTTTTCGGTCGGCAAGACCGATAAGGAATCGTCGAGGAAACCGCGCTAACGGCTACCGCCGCTATTGCATATGAGCCATTGTTATGCACTGTATTTTTCATTTTTTATATTTTTCTAAGTCTAATATTGGATCACCAGCATATTTCAAAAATGTCCACGCTTTGAAAATGTGTTTTGCACCTTCAAAACCATATCCTCCAAAAACAAAAAACACACTTGAAAATCTCGCCATTTTTACAATTGCATTAAATATTTCTCGAACAGCTAAGTCGAATAATCTGTACTCGTTTTCGTTTAAGTTTTTGTAATCAGTCTTTATGATTTCTTTAATTAATTCAACCATTGAATCTTCAGGACTTATATACTCTTTGTTATTTGCCCCTAATAATACGTTTAGATTACGATATCTTGTTTCAGTTGCAAACGCGGAAAGAAGAACCAATAATTGTTTCGGTATATAATTAGTCGTTAAGTATTTATAGTCGCTTTCTGAATCGTGAAAGCCTTTAATGAGGTTTGTGTTTTCGTATATAGAAATTACTGATTTAAACAAACCATCTAGTTCGTGCCCTGAAATTATTGAAGGAATATGATTTTTAAAAAACCTTTTGTCATTCGGATAATTATTATTTGAGGTATAATAATCAATTAATATAATGCATTTTAGTAATCTCTCTATTCCATTTGAGATTTGAAACAGTGGTACGTGAAATGTATAAGCATTTTCTTTCATTTGAATTAAAGTGCCCAAACCAACCTGAATTAATGAGTAAGCCGTTCTTACTTCTTCAATTATTGCTTGGTCTTTAATTGATTTTTTCATATTAAGAGAATTCGTATATATGTAATTTTATATAGTGCATAACGTTCAGGCTATGTGCAGTGCGGGTTTTCGAAGCCTCTCCTATTCTCGCCCGACTAAGCCAAATCTAATTTATTCATTAATTACTATTTTACCAAATCAATGATTTGGCGGATTTTTGAATGCGGAATTCTGCCAAATTCCCGACAGTTGCCCGCATTGCATATGAGCCGTTGTTATGCGCTGGCTTTTTCCTCCAGAACGATCGCGGCTTTTTTGAACTATTCTCAATTAACTTTTTTCTAATTTACGTTAATCTCATTTTTACCAAAAAAACTCATTTGACTCATTTAGCCTTGAAGCGTATTTTTCTCAATTAACTAAACTCGTTCTTCTAAAGAACTTTTTGGTAAAATGTGAATGCATATTATATTAATTTTCTCAATTTTTTTTGCGTTCAAAAAAGAAACGTTTCGTTCTAATTTTCACTAGATTTTTTGCTTGCGCATAACGTTCTGGCTATGTGCAGTGCGGGATTTCGAAGCCTTTCTTATTCTCTCCCGACTTAGCCAAATCTAATTATTTCATTAATTACTATTTTACCAAATCAACGATTTGGCGGACTTAAGAAAGCGTATTTTTGCCAAATTCCCGACCAAAACCCGCATTGCATATGAGCCGTTGTTAGCAGCAGTAATTTTTAGTGTTTTTAATCGTAAACATAATATTTCCAGTTTTCTTTTCCTGTGTCATATAAGGTTTTAAGTTCTCCTTTAGCTTTATGATTTCCAGTTGGGTCATAAACAACAACTTCAAAGTTAAAACCGAATATTAAATTTTGTGTAAAAGTTAAATTATAATTGTCCTTTTTCTTTTCATAAATATACCCCGATATTCCCATTATCCAAGGTTTTGGAACTGTTTTTATAAAATCAGGTTTTAAATCTGCAATTTCGTTAGGATATTGCTTATTCTTTTCTTTGTATTTTTCTATTACGTAAATTATTCTGTCAGCGTTTTCAATTGCAATTGACCTACTAAAGTCTCTTGCTACATCTGCAACCCATATTGAAAAAACAAAAGTCAATGTCGGGACTGTCCACAACAATATTGGCAAAATTTTCTTTTTTTTATTTTCTTTTTTTGTCATTTGGTTAACAGTCCAAAATAGCCCAAAGGGGATTAATATTAGTCCGAGAAAGCTCCCTAGTTGAGCCAAAATGAAAATTATATTTGTTGGTCTACTTAAAAAACTCGGTCCAGGTAAAAAAGGTGATAATACAATTAAAATTGTCAAAATGTTTATTCCAATTATTCTTTTCCACTGTTTTCGCGTCATTTCCTATTGATTTGAGTTTTTATTGCTGCTAACGTCAG
>DJWL01000198.1 GCA_002441545.1 Flavobacteriaceae bacterium UBA6231
ACCATCCTTTTTGCCACGCTTTATAGTTGTTATTTTCAACTTTAACAAATTTACCCAATGAAAGAATTTCATTGGCTAAAACATTATGAAGAGTTTTTCTTTTATCGGCTTGAAGTCGATAAAGTTCTTTAATTGTGTTTTGAGTTTTTATGTAGTTTTTTGAGTTATTCCAAACTTTTTTACCCTTAATAACTTTACCAAGTTTCTTTCTTCCTTTTTTATAAAAGTTAGGTTCGTAGTTATTAGGATTGTTCATTCTCATTGAACGACTGTTTTTTCTTTGTAATTTTTTAACTTCTTTATTAATAGTTTCTAATTCCGCACAAAATGGAACTAATATTGCTTTTTCATCATTAATAGCAGCGGCAGTAGAAACACCCATATCCAGACCAACAGTGTTGGTTGGATAGTTGTTTTTTGCTTTTGGAATTCCTTCAAGCACAAGTTGAAGATAGTAACGTTCTTCACCTTTAATGAACCTTGTAACGATACGACAATACTTTATTTTTTGATTAAGAGCGTGTGCTTGAATGCCATGAATGTCTTTTTTATCATAAATAACATCAATTAATAGATCTTTCCATTTAACTTTACCGTCTTTGGTAAAAAGAACACAATTGTTCTTTTTGCCACTAATGCTTCTAAGCCCTTTTTTGTAAGATTTAAAACGAGGCTTACCTCTTAAACCACATCTATAATCCATATTGGCATTATAAGCTCTATCACTAATCACTTGGATGGTATCACCATCCAAATGATCAACCATATAGCTTGAATTTTTAGCATTAGTTGCAAAAGATTGAAGGTCGTATTTTTTCAAGAAATATTCTTTATTCAATACTTCGAATAATGCTTTACCTTCTGCTTTTGTTGCTTCATTACGATAAAGAGCAAGAGCGACAGGATAACGGGGATCTAGACGTAATTTATTTTCTCGTTTAAAAATTTCACCTAAAACCATATTGTAAAGTTCGCGCAAAGCGCGGAACTTTATCTTTAGTTTTCTTTTTTGATAAGCATTAATTTTAAGACGGAATTCGTGGGTAAAAGTAGGAGTATTAGGTCTTTTTGATCTTTTATTTTTCTTATTTTTGATTTTATGAGACATATTTTTAATCCTTTGTTGGAGTATATACAAAAGGACCAAAAAAGTCAATAGATGTTATAAAATTTCCTCCACATAGCTAAAGCAAGGGGCTTCCATTTTACAAAAATTTTGGTGAAGCAGTTTCTGCGGTTCTAGATATACCTTGTCAATATATAAAGGATAAGTACTCAATAATTGGAACACCTTATAAAAAAGAGAAATTTAATTATCTATATGTTTATTTGACAGATATCTCTATAAAGGATGAGCTTGTATCAAGGTTAGATGAACAGGAAAAAAGATTAAAAAAAGAATTACTTAAAAAAGAAAAAGAAGAACGTGATAAATTGGAAGAAGAATCTTTTAATAAGTTTCAAAATGCAATACGGATAGATTAAAAAAGGAAGCTTAAAGCTTCCTTTATTTTAAATTGACATTTTTCTATTTGAAAACTGAACCTTGCTTACATCTAAATCCAAAGCGTTAGCTTTCATTTCTTCTCTGAAATTAGTAAATTCTGCCACTGCATCTCTATCTAATCTTACAGAATTTGAAGCATTCATTTCAAGCACTGGAGCTTCTTTCTTCATTTGCTTTAAAAATCCTTCCATTATTTTGGAATCTAGATCATCTAATGTTACTTCTTCTACTTCTGCTTGTGGTAATCCGTATATGCTCATAATATTCAATATTTTGTTTTCTAATATTATTATACCATTTAAAAAAAAATAGACAAACAGATTTTCATTAATTAAAATTAATTAATATTTTATCTAAAATATTACAGTATTCATTTATTAATTGAAGCTTTTTGATTTTATCATTGCTAACTTTTTGATTAAAGTCACCATTCTTTACACTATTGGAAAGTGCTGCTTGAAACCTTTTCCCTTGAGTTAAGTATTCTATATACTTTTCTTTATCTGTTTCATTAATAAAATAATTTTGTAGCTTATCTTCAAGACTCAATAAACTTTTCTCTAATTTTATTTCTAATTTATTGACTTTTACTTGTAAATCTGGCATAAAAACCTCCATTTTTTTATATTATATTTTTAATTACTAATATATGTCAACTTATATTTTTAATATTTTTATCTCAGATCTCATTTTAGGAGTTTTCATTTCTATTTTATAGTCATTCTTATTACCTAAGAAATCATTTAAGCTTTCATAATAGTATATTTTTTCATATCCATTGGACTTTAGAATATTTAATATATCAGATTTTCTTTCAGTAACTCTTAACGCATTGAACTGAATATCATCTATTGCTTTATTGAATTTAAGATACTGAATTAACCTGAAATAGTTCATTTGGTTATCATCTGACTCAATTAAACCCAACGATATTTCATTATTCCCTGTCTCAATCGTTTTCAGATAAGCCATAGGTTGTGTAAGATCGTACTTGTCTTTTAATTGTGGCAATATAAATAGTTTTAAATTATGAGCACTTTCCCTTAATTCTTGATTATTAGATCTCACATCTTCCAGTAACTGGTCAAAATCATTTGTCACATCATTGAATAGTGTTTTAAATAACATAAATCTTATATTTAGTGAGTTATGTTCTGTATAAAATTCAGCTAATCTATTGTATCCTATCCATTCTTTTATCAAATTGTTAATTTTATTTTCACTTTCTAAAATCTTTGACTTTTTATTATTATCAACTGTGGTTGTTATTCTTTTAGATAAAAAATCAATATATTCGGAATCTTCGATTTTTTTTACGCTATTTGCTAAAGATATAACTCCTGTCGCCCATTTTTCGAGTTCATCTATTCTATCTGTTAATTCTTTAGTGTTTACTAAAATGTTTGTAGGTTTCATTCCTAGTTTAACTTCGTAAATTCTAGAACAGCTTTGTCCTCCAAACTTTAAAGCATCTATTAATGGACAAGTATTTAATGGTTGTTTAGGAATATTTAATAACCTGTCACTGCTAATTTGATTTAATGATTTTATATTCCTTAGATTTGGCATATTTGCCTTATTTATGTTCTCATATAATCAATATACAACTTATTATTTAAAATAAAAGAGCTTAGCATTTAATTTTAATTGTCATTTAGAATACTTAATAAAGCCTTTTTCTTCTAATACTTCTGCAATATCTTTTGCGACTAAACCATATCCCTCTGCATTTAAATGTATCATATCTGATTTATAACTATTATTTGATAGATATTTTGAAAATGTATTTTCAATAAGAAAGACATCATTTTCATTAGCGATTTCATTATACAGTTCATAATCGCTTAATCGTTGTCCCATTAAATTCAATTGTGGCTTTGGCATTGCCAACAAGACAACTTTAATATTATTAGATTTAAACTGATTAATGATACTATTTAAATCTTCTTTTAAATTCTTATCGTTTTTCCTTAACATATCATTTCCACCAAGACCAATTAGAACTAATGATGGAGAGTGCTTATTTATTAAATCATCTATTCTATTTCCAGCCGCTTTTGCAGTGTCACCGTTTATTCCAGCATTAATAACTGAATATCCAGTGATATCTTCTAATTTAGATGGATAAGAATTTTCGAGAGAACCAGCACCATATCCATATGTTAGGCTATCTCCAAATGTTAATATTACTTCACTTTTTGAGAGTGGTTCTGAAATTAAAGAATCATCAGAACAAGCTGTTAATAATAGAACAAATGGAAGCGTTAAAATAAACTTTGTCAAAATATCTCCTAACTATATTTTTAATATTTTAATACAGATAATACAAAAATCAACATTTTAGAAAGCTCGTAAAAAAATAGAGTAAAACCTTATTTTTTATATATTTTAAAAGAAATTCATTATAAACAATAAGTTATATTTAACAATATTCAAACAAAAAAATAAAAGCAGATCATTGACATCCACTATTTTAAGCATTAGTATGATTTGAAATTGGAATATTTACATTCAATAACAAAACTCAATAAGGAGAATCTATGAAGAAAAATATATTTGTACCAAGCCTACTTGCAATCGCAATTATGCCTAGCGTTTCATTTGCTGATTTTTTAGCAGATAGCAAAACAGAGGTGGAAGCCACAAACTATTATATGAATACTGATTATAGAAATTCTGACGCTGCTCAGAGTAAATCAGAAGAGTGGGCACAAGGATTCAATGCAAAATTTGAGTCAGGATTCACAGAAGGAACAGTGGGTGTAGGTGTTGATGTTATGGCAGGTGCTGCATTTAAATTGGATTCAGGTGATGGCACAGCCGGTACAGGGTTACTTCCAGAAGATAGATCTTCAGGTGGATCACAGGATAACTTTACTAAACTTGGCGTAACTGGTAAAGCTAAGATTTCTAATACAGTTCTTAGGGTTGGTGCGTTAACTCCAGAAATGCCAGTTCTTATGTATTATGATGAACTTTTACTTCCCCAAGTATTCAGAGGTGTTGATATTACAAGTAATGAAATTGATAACCTTACTTTAAAGGCAGGTCAAATTACTCAGGTTAATGACGCTAATTCTTCAGATTACACTGATATGACTGTATCAATTGGAGAGAGCCGTAATGTTGTTAATGCAGCCAGAAATGGAGACCAATTCAGATATTTAGGTGGTGATTACAATATTCATCCTAATTTACTTACTAGTTATTACTATGCTGAATTAGAAAATTACTATAAGCAGCATTTTTTAGGTGCTTCTTATATTCATCATATTGACAACAACCAATCATTAGTAGCTGATATTCGTTATTCTCGCTCTACAAATGATGGCACTAAATATGTAAACAATATTGATAACAAAGCATTTGGTGCTATGCTTACTTATTTAAATAGTGGACATGCTGTTGGTTTAGGTTATCAGAAGATGGGTGGAGATACTGGATTTGCCTATCTTGAAGGTACAAACCCATATCTGGTAAACGATGTATTGATTGGTAGCTTCTCAAGTGCTGATGAAACTTCTTGGCAAGTACGTTATGACTATGATTTCGCTAATATGGGTGTTGATGGACTTAGCTTTATGACTCGTTATGTTAAAGGTGAAAACATTGATCGTGGTGCTGGCTTATCAGAAGGGCACGAGTGGGAAAGAAACACTGATGTAGCTTATGTAATGCAAGATGGACCAGCAAAAGATTTGTCTTTAACTCTTAGAAACTCTACTTATCGCTCCAACCTAAGTAGCGGTAATATTGATGAAGTTAGACTTATCGTAAGTTATCCACTCAGTATTTAATTAAATGTAGTGACATACTCACGGCAATAAATTACCGTGCATCTTGAAATGCACGACATTGCTTTGAGTTTTGCAAGAAAATACATTAAATTGCACCTTCTTGGTTCTTGTTGGTAAATTACCAACAAGGCTCTGCCATA